>DATIOB010000682.1:0-2418 GCA_035473605.1 Conexibacter sp. | reverse complement strand
ACGGCTCTTCGCCGCCGCCGGCGCCGACGTCGCGCTGCAGCGCTCAGTCGCCGCGCGCGGGCTGGAGCTGAGCCCGGCCGGCGTCGCCGAGCTGGAGCCCGACGGCGACGGCGTGCTGCTGCACACCAACCACTTCCTCGACGCGCGGCTGGCGGCCGGCGAGCGGATGGGGCGGGTCGACTCGACGACCTATCCGCGCCTGCAGGAGCTGAGCGGCCGCGCGGCGCGCCTGGTCGCCGCCGCCGACGAGGGCGAGCGCGCCGCGGCGCTGCTCGACCACGACGGCGGTCCCGGACTCTGCTGCCATCCCGCCGCCGACGCGCCCTTCGACGAGCGCTGGGAGACGCTCGCGACGATCTCGCTCGACCTCGCGGGCGGGCGGCTGCGGTTGCACGAGGGCGGGCCCTGCGCGGTCGGGGCCTGGGCGTAGCGCTCAGCCGACGGGCACTATGGCGTCGATCTCGACGCGGGCGCCCTTCGGCAGTGCGGCGACGCCGATCGTGACGCGCGCCGGCGGGTCGGCGGGGAAGAACTCGGCGTAGGCGGCGTTGATCTCGGCGAACTGGTCGAGCGTGGTCGTGTAGACGGTCAGCTTGACCGCCTGGGCGAGCGTCGTTCCCTGCGCGCGGCAGATCGCTTCGAGGTTGCGCAGGCAGCGCGCGGTCTCGCTCGCGGGCGAGGCGTCGTCCAGCTCGCCGCTCTCCGGCTCGAGCGGCAGCGCGCCGGAGCAGAACAGCAGGTCGCCGTGGCGGACCGCCTGCGAGTAGGGGCCGATCGCGGCGGGCGCGTCGGGGGTCGAGACGATCTCGCGCGCGGTCGCGCTCATGGGCTGGCTCCTGGGTGCGGGTGGTGGGCGCGAGAGTGTATCCAAGTGCTTGACAGTTGGATACACTCATCGCGATGTCGTTGCCTGAGGTCGCCGTCTTGGCCCACATCGGAGGGCTGCCCGTCGAGGAGACGGTCGCCTTCGCGCTGCCGGTGCTGCTGCTCGGCGCGCCGGCGCTGCTGGCCGGCGCGGCGCGGATGAAGCAGCGGGTGCTGGGGCGCGGAGGCGAGCGATGCTGAGCGCCCGCGAGCAGGCGCGCATGATCGGAGCCGGCGAGATCTCGGCCGTCGAGCTGATGGGCGAGCACTACGACCGGATCGAGGCCGTCGAGCCGCAGCTCGGCGCGATCGTCAACGCGCTCCCGCGCGAGCAGGCGCTCGAGCTGGCGCGCGAGGCCGATCGCGCGACGGCGGCGGCGCGCGCGGCAGGCGGCGGCGCGGCGGGCGCGGCGGCGCGCGGCGCGGCAGCCGGCGAGTCGCTCGGCCTGCTCCACGGCCTGCCGATCGCGGTCAAGGACGTGATGGACGTCGCCGGCTTCCCGACGACCGCCGGCACCGTCATCCACGCCGACCGCGTCGCCACGCGCGACAGCCTGCTCGCCGAGCGTCTCAAGGCGGCCGGGGCGCTGATCATCGGCAAGACGAACACGCCCGAGCACGGGCTCGGCACGCTCACCTTCAACAAGCTCTTCCCGCCGACGCGCAACCCGTACGACCTCACCCGCCACGCCGGCGGCTCCAGCGGCGGCGCCGCCGCGGCGGTCGCCGCCGGGCTGCTGCCGCTCGCCGACGGCTCCGACTCCGGCGGCTCGCTGCGCTACCCCGCCGCCTTCTGCAACGTCGTCGGCCTGCGCCCGTCGCCCGGCCGGATCCCCTCCAGCCGCCCCGATGACGGCTGGAGTCCGCACGGCGTGCTCGGCCCGATCGCGCGCGACGTCGGCGACGCGGGGCTGCTGCTCGCGGCGATGGCCGGGCGCGACGACCGCACCCCGATCGCGCTCGACGACGACCCGCTCGCCTTCGCCGCGATCGAGCCGAGCGACCTGCGCGGCGTCAGGATCGCCTGGAGCCGCACGGTCGACGGCCTCCCGATCGACCCCGAGGTGACCGCGGCGCTGGAGCAGTCGCGCGCGCTGCTGGTCGCGGCCGGCGCGATCGTGGAGGAGGTCGAGCCCGACCTCAGCGGCGCCGACGAGGCGTGGGAGACGATCGAGATGCTCGGCTTCCTCGCCTTCTGCGGCGCCGACGTCGACGCCCACCGCGAGCAGATGCGCGATGACATCGTCCGCAACGTCGAGCAGGGCCGCGCGCTGACCGCGCAGCAGATCGTCGAGGCGCAGGCGCTGCGCACCGCCGTCTACCGCCGCACGACGAGGCTGCTGGAGCGCTACGACCTGCTCGCGACGCCGACGGCGCCGGTCGTCGCGCCGCCGATCGAGGTCGAGTGCGCGCTCGCGCAAGGGTCCGTGGCGCAAGGGCGACACCTCCGGTCACATCCAGGAACTGGTCGAGCTCAAGGTCGATTGCGACGGCGACACCCTGCTGGTCGAGGTCGAGCAGACCGGCGTCGCCTGCCACACCGGCCGGCACAAC
>DATIOB010000681.1:0-5609 GCA_035473605.1 Conexibacter sp. | reverse complement strand
AGTGCGCGCTGCTGACGCGCGCTCGCCCGCACCTGATCCAGGCCTACCGCACGATCGAGCTCTCAAGCGCGCGGGCGGCGACGCTGGCGGCGTTGGAGCACGGCCTCGATGCGGTCGCAAACCCCGTCGTGGTAGTCGATTCCCACGGTCGGATCGCCTTCGCGACCGACACCGCGCGGGCGCTCCTGGCTGACCGGCTCGGCAGCGACGAGCAGGCCCAGCGGCTGCCGCGCGCGCTGCTCGACGCGCTCGACCGGCGGCGGGCGCGCGCCGCTTCCGGTGGTGCAGCGGCGCCGTCGGAGCCGCTGCTGCTCGGCAGCGGCGAGCGCACGCTGACGGTCCGCGTCCTGCCCGGTCCCGACGGCGACGGCGGCGGCGCGATGCTGCTGCTGGAGCCCGGCAGCGGCGGCATGAGCGTCGCAGCGCTGCAGGCGCTCGGCCTGACCGCGCGCGAGGCCGAGGCGCTGCGCTGGATCGCGCTCGGGCGCACCGGCCCCGAGGCGGCGGGATTGATGGGCATCTCGCCGCGGACGGTCGAGAAGCACCTCCAGCACGTCCACGCGAAGCTCGGCGTGGCGACCAGCTCGCAGGCCGCCGCGACCGCCTGGGCGGCGGTCGGCGTGCGGCGCTCGGCACCCGTCTAGGAGGATCCGGGAGCGCGCGCGACGGCCGCGGGGATCGCCGGCTGGCACGACGGCACCAGGCGCGAATGTGGGTACGGACCGGGACCGCGACCGCTGTCGCTGCGGATTCCGGCGTGCTAATGATGGATCGGCCGATGCGCACCGGGACAGGGTGGGCTGGACGCGAGGAGCTGGCGTGGAAGGCCGACGCAGGGACCGTGACGACGAGCTGCCGGACCGGCGCGCCCTGCTGCCGCTGCAGGTCGCCTGCGCGATCGGCGTCTGCGACTCGGTCGTCGCGCTCAGCACGGCCGTGCTGTCGCGACCGGACGCGGTCAGCATCGCGGTCGGGCTCTGCTGGGTGGCGGCGTGGGCGGTGGCGCTGACGACCGCGCCGCGCTGGGCGGCGACCGTCGCCGCGCACGGCTGGGTGCTCGTGCCGCTGGGGCTGCTGGCGCTGGTGCCGGCGCTGTTCGACGGCGGCTATCCGGGCAACCTCGCGACCCAGCCGATGTGGATCGCGCTGGTCGCCGCCGCGCTCGCCGGCTGGCGCGTGACGATCGCGTGCGGCGCGGCGCTTTGCGCCGGGAAGCTCGCGCTCTTCCTCGCGACCGGCACGTCGCTCGCGACGCTGTCCCCGTGGCACGGCGAGCGCAGCGAGGCAACGACCGCGACGCTCGCCCCGCTGGCCGTCGCGCTGCTCGGCCTCGCCGGCGTCGCGGTGCTGCGCCACGTGCTGTCGGCGTGGGCGGCGGAGCCTGTAGGGGCGGCGGGGGTCGCGCCTTGCCTCGCGCCCGCGGCGGCCACGTCTGTGCGTGCGGCCGCGCCCGTCACGGCCGCCGATCCGGCGCCGCCCGTCGCCGTGCGCGCGCCGCTGAGCCCGGCCGAGGCGGCGGTCGTCGCACTGCTCGCCGACGGGCTGACGCCGAAGCAGATCGCGCACGAGCGGGGAACGTCGCTGGCGACGGTGCGGACGCAGATCAAGCGCGCGAAGCGGGCGACCAGCGCCCGCACGCTCGACGAGCTGGTGGCGAGCGCGTGGCGTCCGGGCTGAGGCCGCTCGTGGGCGGGCGGATGGCGGGCGCGGCGCCCGCGACCACGTCGCGCGAGGCAGCGCCGTCCGGCGAGTCCGCGCCCACGTCGCGCGAGGCCGCCGCTCCCGCGCCGCGCGGCGACCGCATCCGCCGCGCCTGCTTCGAGGGCGGGACGTACTCGGTCGCGGCGACGAGCGCGTACGCGCTGCTGCTCGTGCTGCTGCGCGCGAGCGGCGGCGCGCGGCTCGGCGGCGCCGCCTGCTGCCTGCTGCTGCTCGCCGCGGCCGCCCTCGCCGCGCGCTGGCCGCAGCGCGCCGTCGCCGCGCTGCGGCGGCGCCCTGGGATCGTGCCGGCCGTCGGGATGGCGCTGGCGCTCGCGTTCGCGGCGCTCGGCGGCGACGGGCGGCAGCTGTTCCTGCCCGCCCTGCTGCTGCTGGCGACGCTCGGCGTCGTCGCGGGCGCGCGCCGCACGCTCGCCGCGGCGCTGCTGGCGGCCGCCGGGCTGCTGGCGCCGCTGCTGGCCGATTTCGACGCCGTCGAACAGCGTCGGCTGCTGCTGCTGAGCGCCGCCGCGGTCGCGCTCGTCCCGCCGCTGCTGGCGCTGCTGGCCGGCCGTGCGGCGAGCAGCGGAGAGTCTCCCACCACTGCGGTGGAGAACTCGCCGGTGCTCGCCGCGCCGGCGAGCACCGCGGCGCGCGAACGCTCGCACGCTCCCCTCACCCCGCGCCAGCGCGATGCGGTCGCGCTGGCGGCGGCGGGGCTGCGGCAGGCCGAGATCGCCGAGCGGATGGGGGTCTCGATCCACCAGGTGCGGCGGCTGCTGCAGCAGGGCCGCGAGCGCGTTCACGCGCGCACGACGCGCGAACTGGTCGCGTGGGCGATGATGCAGGGGATCGTCGCGCCTCCGCAGGGGACTGAGACCGAAGCGAGACCTTCGAACGACTGACGCGGGGGCTGCGATCCACTTTGATGTGCGCCGTTGCACGCACGGACACCGAATTGGAGGAGGCACTCCATGCGTATTCAGAAGACCCTCATCGCGCTCGGCGCGGCCGGCATGATCGCCCTGACGGGCGCAGGCTGCGGCGACGACGGCGCCCAGGACGCCGTCGACACGCTGCAGAAGCAGGGCGAGAAGCTGCAGGAGAGAGGCCAGGCGCTGCAGGAGAAGGCGGCGAGACTCCAGCAGCAGTTCAGAGACGGCGAGATCACCGCCGAGCAGCTCCAGGAGGAGCTGCAGAGAGACGCGAGAGAGCTTCAGGACGAGGCGACCGACGCGACCAGCGACGCGATCGACAACCTCAAGGACGCCGACATCCCCGACGAGGCCAAGGACCAGCTGGCCGAGGCCCAGAAGCAGCTGGAGGAAGCGACCAGATAACGGTCGCCCGTCGCCCGCGGCTGCACGCCGCGGGCGAACCGCGCCTCAGCGCAGCGGGCCCGCCGGAATCTCGTTTCGGCGGGCTCTCAGGCCCGCCGACGCCGGCCCGTTGACGGCCGGCAGCGCGCCGGCCCGCGCCGCGCTGGCGCCGCCGCGCGCCGCGGCCCGCGCCTTCGAGGCCTTCGAGGCCCGCGCCGCCTGCGCCGCCCAGTTCGGGATCGCCGGCGTCTCGCGCAGCAGCGTCGGCCAGGTCGCCTCGTCGAGCACGCCGCTCTGCGCGATCCCCTTCGAGGCCTGGTAGGAGCGCACCGCGCTCGCCGTCCCGGGCCCGTAGTCGCCGTCGACTCTGAGCGAGGCGCCGGCGCCGTTGAGGTGCTGCTGCGCGAGCACGACGAGGTCGCCGCGCGAGCCGCTTCTGGCGCCGTTGGCGCGCAGCGTCGGGTAGCGCGGCGAGTCGAGCACGTCGAGCGCCTCCACGTCGGCGCCGACGGCGCCCCAGTCGGAGGCCGAGGCGAAGTCCCACACCCACCAGCTGACGCCGGTCGCGCCGTAGCCGAGCGAGAGCTGACGGAAGCGGCGCACGTCGGCCGCGGCGGTCCCGTCGTAGGTCTGCCCGAGCGGGTAGATCGGCGTCTCGTAGACGGTGTTGTACTGGTAGGTGATCTGCAGGCTGGTGTCGACCGACGTGCCGATCGTCTTCCAGTAGACCTGCGGCAGGTTGAAGGTCGCGCCGCCCGGCGCCATGAAGACCGAGTAGGGGAAGCCCGGGTGGTAGTGGACGTACGGGAAGCTCGTGAGCCCGATCGGGAAATCGTCGCCGACCGCCGCGCGCAGCGCTCTCGTGTACCGCTGCGCCTGCGCGTACTTGCCCTCGTAGGCACCCTCGGCGTCGATCACGAAGCAGTCGGCGCCGGCGGCCTTCGAGGCCGCGGCGGCCTGCGCCTCGCCGATCGGGTCGTTGCCGTAGACGAACTGCCAGCCGCAGACGTTGAGCCCGGTCGCCTTCAGCTCGGCGATCGCCGCCTGCGAGAACTGCGACCAGACGTTGGTGCCGTCGGCGCTCTTGAGGAAGATCGTGCGCACGCCGGCCGCGGCCGCCTTCGCCGCGATCGCCTCGGCGTCGCCGCCGGCCGCTCTTCTGAGGTACCAGACCCACATCCCGCTGCCGTCGAAGACGCTTCTGCCGGGCCCGGGATCTCTCACCGGCGGCGGCTTGACCGGCTGCGGTCTCGTGACGGTCGCAGGCGGCTTGCGCACCGTGATGCGGACGGCGTTGGAGTACTTCGGCCCCGGCATCACGATCCGGATCGCACCGCTGACCGCGTCCTTCGGCACGCTCACGAGCAGCCGCGTGCTGCTGCGGAAGCTCCCGCCGACGCGCCGCTTGCCGGCCTTTCCGGAGCTGCTGCGGACGGGGAACTCGACCTTCGCGCGCTTGGTCATGCCGCCGGCGCCGACGAGCATCTTGCCGCCGCGGATGACGATCTTGTGCGAGCCCTGGCAGGGGTAGGGCGTCGAGGAGCAGCGCGTGAAGACGAGCTTCGGCCGCTTGACCGATCTCGGCAGCGCCGCCTGCGCGCTGGCGGCGGTGCTGTGGACGGCGACCGCGCCGGCGAGCGCGAGCAGCAGCAGAGACAGATGGCGGGGAATGGCGTGCATGCGAGTCGTTCCGGCGGTGGCAGCTTAGGCGCCCGACCCGGCCGGATCTGGGCGCTCCGTTGCAAGCCCTCAACACGACTATGCCGCCCGTGATGCGGTGCCGCGGTCGCGCGCGGGCCGCACGACGACGATCTCGCCGGGCGCGTTGGCGAGCAGCCACGCCGTCTCGGTCGGCGTGAAGCCGTCGCCGCCGGCGCCCGTCTCGGCCGCCAGCACGATCCGGTCGTAGCGCTCGTGGCGCAGCATCTGGCGCAGCGCATGGCGCGAGTCGCGCCCCTTCTCGATGCGCGCGTCGACCGGCACGCCGAAGCGGCGCGCGCGCTGCTCGACGGCGTCGAGCAGCGCCAGCGCGACAGCGCTCTGGCGCGGCAGCGCGCAGTCGAGCGAGAGGTGCAGCGGGACCTCGGCGAGGTAGACCGGCACGAGCGTCGCCTGCTCCGCGCGCGCCAGCCGCAGCGCGGCCTCCAGCGCCGGCGGCGACAGCTCTCTGCCGAGGAAGGGGAACAGCACGCGGCCGGGACCGGGCGCCGGCAGCGCACGCGCCGCGCGACGGCCGCGCACGATCCAGGCGGCGGTCGCGCCGATCGCCAGCAGCGCGAGCGTGACGAGCAGGTCGATCATCGCGCGCCGCCCGTGTCGCGCGGCGGCGCCCCATCAGCAGCAGGCTCGGCCCCTTCGCGCCTCGTCCGGTCCGCGACGATCCGCACGTCGATCCCCGGCAGCGCGGCCAGCAGGCGGCTCGGCAGCGACGGCCGCAGCAGCCGCTGGACGGCGTTGCGGTGGCTCGGCTCGCCGATCAGCACGTAGGTCGTGCCGCGTTCGCGCGCGATCCGCCGCACCGTCGCGACGAGGTCGTCGCCCTGCTCGACGAGCAGGTGGGCGCCGAGCACGACCGCGAGACGGCGCAGCGCG
>DATIOB010000680.1:0-14918 GCA_035473605.1 Conexibacter sp. | reverse complement strand
GGGTCCGCGGCCGGGGCGCTGCGGGCGACGGCGTCGACCGTCGCGCCGGCGGCCGTCAGCCGTCGCACGATCGCGGCGCCGGCGCCCTTCGACGCGCCGGTGACGAGCGCGCGGCGGCCGAGCAGGTCGCGCGCGACCGCGACCGGCACGATCTCCAGCCGCTCGATCAGCTCCCCGGCGAGCTGGAAGCGCTGGTGGACGGTCGCCACCCCGGTCGGGAAGTCGCCTTCGAGACGGACCTCGAGCTGGACGCCGCCGCCGGGCAGCGGCGCGCTGTCGAGGACGGTCGCGGTGTAGCTGTACGCCGCCGCGGTGCGTCGCTTCCAGGCGGCGATCGCCTCGCGCCCGCGCTGTTCGCCGCCCTCGTCGAGCACGGTCGCCTCAGCGGTGAAGGAGGCGGCGACGGCCGCCTCGTCGCCGCTGGCGTCGGCGGCGAGGTAGCGACGGACGGGAGCGGGGAGCGCGGCAGGGAGCGTGTTCTGAGCTGAGTGCATATCAGTGTTATAGCAATCTCTATAGCGATAGTAAGATCGCTATAGTGGGACCCATGGCCGCCGAGCAGACGACCAACGCCCGTGACCGCCTGCTGCACGCCGCGGCGGCGCTGATGGACGCCTCCGGCGAGCGGGCGCTGTCGACGCGCGCCGTCTGCGAGCGGGCCGGCGTCAGCGCGCCGACGCTCTACCACCACTTCGGCAGCAAGCAGGGGCTGATCGACGCCGTCATCGGCCACGGCTTCAGCCAGTACGTCGGCGCGGCGACGCCGATCGACCAGCTCGGCGACGCGCTGGAGGCGGTGCGCGCCGGCTGGGACGGCCATGTCTCCTTCGGGCTGGAGCATCCGCGCTTCTACACGCTGCTCTACGGCCACCTCGAACCGGGCGTGCCGTGCGCGATCACCGCGCCCGCGACCGAGCGGCTGACGACCCTGCTGCAGGCCGTCGCGCGGACCGGCCGCCTGACGGCCGACCCGGGCGACGCCGCCCGCCAGCTCCACGCCGCCAACGTCGGCGTCACGCTGACGCTGATCGGGCAGCCGCCCGAGGAGGTCGACCTCGCGCTCTCCGCCCGCGTCCGCGAGGCGGCGATCGCCGGCGTGACGACCGGCGCGGAGCGGCCGGGCCGCGACGTCGCCGCGGCCGCCGCGCAGCTGCGCTCCGCGCTCGACGACGGCAGCCCGCTGACGCCCGGCGAGACGCTGCTGATGCGCGAGCTGCTCGCGCGCGTCGAAGCGGCCGGCTGAGCTTCGCAGCCGCTACGACAACGTTCGTCTGTCTTTTGGCCGCTCGGACGGCGCCGGGTATCCTGGCGCCATGGTCATCGAGCGGCCCGTCATCGACAGCGAGGAGATACTCGACGAGGTCGGGGCGAGTCGCGCTGCCTGGCCGCGGACCTACCGGCGGATGCGCGCCGGCGGGATCCTCAGCAAGGGCATCGAGGTCCCGCGCGCCCGCGCGAGCCTCGCGAATGGGCCGATCACGGTGTTCAGCTCGCTCAACCGCGACGCGCTGCGCGCCGCACGCCACGACGACAGGCCGCTCGCGAGAGAGATCGTCGCCGAGGCCAACCGCGTCGAGCGCAACGTCCTGGCCGCCTGGGTCAGATCGACGCAGGCATGGATGTCGGTCCGCGCTGCGGAGGACCGGTCCGAGATTGTGGCGCCGGCAGACGCGCTGCGGGACGATGACGCGAGCTTCCGGAGCTGGACCCGCGAGACGCTGCGGTCACTCACTGCGGAAGCGCCGGAGCTGTTGGCCGGCCTGATGCAGGCCGCGACCGACTCGACGGAGGTGCGCGCTCGCTTTCGAGCGCAGCTTCCGCCATCGGAGACGACGCTCTGCCGCGTCTGGCGGATCGGCCCGGACATCACCGAGCTTCGTCTCGTCGACCGCGATGCGGTCGGCTCGATCGAAGTCGGCACCGACCGGGTCCTCGCCGCTGGGTTTCGCCTCGGCGATCCCGTCGCGATGCGGGAGGAGCCGTTCGGACGTCGCGGGATGCTCGTCTTCCTCGACCCCGCCGTCGAGACGGAGATCACCGCCTCGCGCTCACTGCGGTCGCTTCCAGGTCATCTCACCGAGCTGCTCGCAGAATCGGCCGTCCCGAAGCGTTCCTCTGTTCCGGAACCGCTCCGCCGCGTCGCATAGCGCGTGGAGAAGCGGTCGATCAGTCGGCCGACCGTTCGAACGGCGGTGAGCGCCGATGTCGCGCCGCTGCGCCGGTTCCGCGCCCATGCGGGAGCGGGGCGCTGGTTCGAGCGCGAGGCGGACAAGCTCCGCCGCGGCATCCTGACGAAGCTCGACGCGGGCGATCTCGCCGCACAGCAGACGCTCCTGGTGTTCGAGATCGGCGGCGTCGCAGTCGCGCTTGCGGCGATCGATCAGGAGTCGGCCGAGACCGGGCTCCTCGCCTTGGTCGTGGTGCGGCACGACCTGCACGGCGCGACGATCGAAGGCGACGGCGGAAAGCTCAGCCACCTGGTCGTCGCCACCGCCGTCGAGGAGTTGTCCGAGCGCGGCTGCCGGCAGGTCGTCGCGGAGGTCGCGCACGATCATCGAGCGTCGAAGCGAATGCTGGCCCAGATGGGCTTCGGCTTCGTCTCGCTCGAAAGCGATCGCTACGAGATCCACGCGACTCGCACGTGACCCGCCGCTACGCCAGCGTCGCCTTCACCGTCACGACCGTCGTGCCGTCCTGGTTGACGCAGGCGGCTTCGAGCGGGTCGGCGTCGGCGGGGGCGGTCAGCTGGCAGCCGATCGTGTCGCCGGGGCGGGTCGGGGCGCGGTAGGTGACCGCGACGCGGCTGCCGGGCGGCAGCGCCTCGACGCCGAGCCAGTCGGTCGCCGAGCGCAGGAAGGCGTGGAGCGCGATCGGACCGTGGGCGATGATGCCGCCGAACTCCGAGGCGGCCGCCGCGACCGGGTCGACGTGCAGCGGGTTGAAGTCGCCCGACAGCTCGGCGTAGGCGTCGATCGACGCCTGCGTCACCGTCTCCGACACGTTCGGGAACTCTCCGCGCGCGCTCATCTGCCCGCCTCCTCTCCGGGGCCGGTCGGCCACACGATCACCTTGCGCCCGCTCACGGCCTGGACGCCCTGCTCGTCGCGCACGTCGAACTCGACGGTCACGAACGGCCGCTCGCGGCGGACCTCCTTGGCGCCGATCCACATCGTCACGCGCGCCGTCGTCCCGACCGCCAGCGGCGCGTGGAACTCCAGCTCCTGCTTGGCGAGGATCCCGCCCGACGGGATCCCGCCGAGCCCGCGCCGCAGCGCGCGCAGGAACAGCACCGGGAAGACCGCCGGCGGCGCCGCGGCGACCGTCCGCGGCGCCCCGATCGGGCCGGCGAGGCGACCGGCGAGGTCGGCCGTCACCTGCTCCTCGAACGGCCCGATCCGCTTCCCCACGTCCAGCTCGTCGTAGGTGATCGCGGACAGGGCGGGGGCGTCGTCGATCGCGTCCGTCATGCGTACAGCTCCTTGTTCTCGGCGCGCAGCGCGTATTTGAGGACCTTGCCGCCGACCGTCACCGGCAGCTCCTCGACCAGCACGACGCGCTTGGGCGCCTCGAAGCCGGCGAGCGTCTCGCGGCTGAAGGCGATCAGCGCCTCGGGGTCGAGCGCGGCGTCGGCGGCGGGGATCACGAAGGCGGTCACGGCCTCGCCCCAGTGCTCGTGCGGCAGCCCGACGACGGCTGCCTTCGCGACGCCGGGATGCTGGTGCAGGACCGCCTCGACGCGCAGGCTGGAGACGTTCTCGCCGCCCGACTTGACGATGTCCTTGGAGCGGTCGACCATGATCCGCAGACCGTCCTCGTCGTAGACGCAGACATCGCCTGAGTGGAACCAGCCGTCGCGGAAGGCGGCGCGTGTCGCCTCCTCGTCGCGGTAGTAGCCGGCGGTCACGACCGGCGAGCGGTAGACGACCTCCCCGGGCACCCCCGGGCGGTCGCGCAGCGAGCGGCCCTCGTGGTCGACGACGTCGGCGGCCAGCAGCGGGTTCGGCACGCCGACGTAGTTCTGCTCGGGCGCGGTGCGGTGGAACAGGTCGAGCCACTTGTCCGGCCAGAAGCGATGGCAGGAGATCGCCTCGGTCTGGCCGAGGATCTCGCACAGCACGAGCTGCTCGCCGCAGTGGCGCTCGAGCGCCGCGACGAGGCCGGGCGGCGCCGCCGTCCAGCCGTAGACGGCGGTCGTGAGGCTGCGCAGGTCGTGCGTCAGCGGCTCGCGTTCGAGCACGCCGACGAGGTCGGCCAGCATCGCCGGCGAGCCAGCCCACAACGCGGTCGCGCGCTCCTTCGTGATCGCCGCCGCGAGCTGCCGCGGGTCGTAGCCGCGGCCGAGCACGAGCGTGCCGCCGGAGAGGAAGGCCGGCAGGCTGAAGATCTGGTCGGCGATGTGGTAGATCAGCGGCAGGAAGGCGCACAGCTTCAGGTCGCACTCGATCCGCAGGCCGCGCGTCAGCGTCAGCGCGAACGAGTAGGCGGCGAGGTGGCTGTAGCTGTGCGAGACCATCACGCCCTTCGGCAGCGCGGTCGTGCCGGAGGTGAAGACGATCTCCCAGACGTCGTCGCCGTGGATCTCGACCTGCGGCTCGTGCGCGGGCGCCTCAGCGTGGAAGGCGGCGAACGGGATGCTGCCGGCGACGGCTGCGCCGCCGATCTCGATCGTCACGTCGGGCCGCAGGCCCTGCGCCGCGAAGGCCGCCTCGGCGCGCGGCCACAGCTCGGCGTCGACGAGCGCGAAGCGCGGCGCGGTCCGCTCGATCAGGTGGCTGACGACGTCGGTCGCCATCAGCGGGTTGACCGGGACACAGGTCAGCCCCGCCTTCGCGATCCCGAACTTCGTCAGGTACGCCTCGACCGAGTTCTCGCAGAACAGCAGCACGCGATCGCCGCGCTCCAGGCCGCGCGCCAGCAGCGCGTTGGCGATCCGGTTGGCGAGCGCGTCGGCTTCGCGGTAGGTGACGCGCCGCAGCGCGGGGTCGGCGAAGGCGCCCTCCCACGCGACGATCGCCTCCTTGTCGGGATAGCTCCAGGTCAGCCGCTCGAAGACGTCGCCGACGCAGACCCGCTCCCACCGCTGCACCGCGCGCCGGCCGTGCAGCGAGTCGACGTCGATCGCCGGCCTGGGTGCGTCGTCACTGCCGCTCGTCATCTCGCTCCTCCCGCTCGTCATGCAGCTCGCCGGTCAGGATCGCCGGGATCGCGCCGCGCGCGACCTGTCGGGAGCGCTAGTCGTCGCGGCGCGCGGGCTCTGCGAGGGTGGATCCCACGATGGCCGAGACGACGACCAGCGAGCCGGCGCAGCGCCGGCTCGTCGCGCTGCGCCGCTTCGGCGCCCCCGCCGAGATGCGCTGGACGAGCGGGCCGCTGCCGCCGCGCGGCGCCGACGAGATCCATGTCGCGGTCGCCGCGATCGGCGTCAACTTCGCCGACACGATGGTGCGCCGCGGCGAGTACCGCCGCGACCAGCCGCTGACGTTCACGCCCGGCTTCGAGGTCGCCGGCCACGTCGTCGCCGGGCCGGCCGACGGCCCGCCGCCGGGCAGCCGCGTCGTCGCCTTCACCGAGCACGGCGGCGGCTACGCCGACCACGTGATCGTCCCGCGCGACCACGTCTACGCCGTCGCCGACGGCGTCTCGCTGGACGACGCCGCGGCGCTCTTCACGCAGGGCGTCACCGGCTGGTACGCGGTCCACCGCTACGGCCGCGTCGCCCGCGGCGAGACCGTCCTCGTCCACGCCGCCGCCGGCGGCCTCGGCGGGCTGTGCGTGCAGCTCGCCGCCGAGGCCGGCGCGACCGTGATCGCGACCGCTTCGACGAGCGCCAAGCGCGCCGTCGCGCGCGAGCACGGCGCGGCGGTCACGCTGCCCGCCGACGCGGAGACGGTGACCGCCGGGGTGCGCACGGCGAGCGACGGCCGCGGCGCCGACGTCGTGCTCGACGGTGTCGGCGGACCGCTGTTCGCCCCGAGCCTGCGCGCGCTCGCCTTCAACGGCCGCTACGTCGTCGTCGGCTCGGCCAGCCAGCAGCCGGCGACGCTCGACACGCGCGCGCTGATGCCGCGCGGCCAGACGATCAGCGGCTTCGTCGTCGCGCGCGTCGCCGAGCAGGACCCGGCCGAGCCGCAGCGCGCCTTCGACGCGATCCAGCAGCGCCTGCTCGACGGCCGCCTGCGCCCGCGCGTGACGGTCCTGCCGGCCGCCGACGTCGCCCGCGCGCACGAGCTGATCGAGTCGCGTCAGGCGACCGGCAAGCTCGTGCTGCGCGTCGGCGAGCTGCCGCACGACGACTAGCCGGTCCGCGCCAGCAGAAGGTCGCGCTCGCGCGCGGTCGGCGCGAGCGCGGCGGCGCGCCGCAGCTCCTCGTCCGCCTCGGCATCGCGGCCGAGGCGGCGCAGGACGTCGGCGCGGGTCGCGCCGAACAGGTGGTAGCGGGCGAGCCGCGGGTCGCCGGCGATCGCGTCCAACGCCGCCAGCGCGGCTTCGGGCCCGTCGGCGTGCAGGAGCGCGACCGCGCGGTTGAGCTGGACGACCGGCGACGGCGCCAGCTGGGCGAGCGCGTCGTAGAGGGCGACGATCGCCTCCCAGTCGGTCTGCTCGAACGAGCGCGCCCGCGCGTGGCAGGCGGCGATCGCGGCCTGGACCGTGTAGGGGCCCAACGGCCGCCGCAGCGCCACGGCGCGCTCCAGCGCCGCGAGGCCGTGCGTGATCAGCGTCCGGTCCCAGCGCGCGCGGTCCTGGTCGGGGAGCAGCACCGGCGAGCCGTCCGGCGCGGTGCGCGCCCCGAACCGCGACGCCTGCAGCTCCATCAGCGCCACCAGCCCGTGCACCTCGGGCGCGCGCGGCAGCAGCCCGGCGAGCACGCGCCCCAGCCGCATCGCTTCGCGCGCGAGGTCGCGGCGGATCCACGCCTCGCCGCTCGACGCCGAGTAGCCCTCGTTGAAGATGAGGTAGACGACCTCGAGCACCGCGGCCAGCCGCTCGGGCAGCTCGTCCTCCTGCGGGACCTCGAACGGCACGTGCGCCTCCGCCAACGTCCGCTTCGCCCGGGAGATCCGCTGCCCGATCGTCGGCGACGGCACGAGGAAGGCGCGCGCGACCTCGTCGGTGCTGAGCCCGCCGAGCAGCCGCAGCGTCAACGCGACGCGCGACTCGCGCGGGAGCACGGGATGGCACGTGACGAAGACGAGCGCGAGCAGATCGTCGCCGATCGCCTCGGGCGCGTGGGCGTCCGCGACCGCGGGCTGCGCCAGCAGCGCGTAGCGCTCGTCGCGCCCGCGCTCGCGGCGGATGCGGTCGATCGCCCGGTTGCGCGCGGCGGTCATCAGCCACGCGCCCGGGCGGTCGGGGACGCCGTCGCGCGGCCACTGCTCGAGCGCCGCGACGAAGGCGTCCTGCGCGACCTCCTCGGCCAGCCCGACGTCACGCAGCAGGCGCGTGAGCGAGGCGACGAGGCGCGGGCACTCGATTCGCCAGACCGCCTCGATCGAGCGCCGCGCGTCCACTAGCTGGTCGACGCCTCCTCGAACTCCTCGAGCGAGGCGCACGGGCGGATCTCGAGCCACGAGGTCGTGACGTCGTTCGGGTCGCTCGGGCAGCGGCGCGCCCACTCGACGGCCTCTTCGAACGAGCCGACCTCCCACACCCAGTAGCCGACGACGATCTCCTTGGACTCCGTGAACGGCCCGTCGACCACCGACGTCGTGCCGCCTTGGAAGGCGACGCGGGCGCACTCGGAGGTCGGCTTCAGCCCGCCGACGTCGAGCATGATGCCCGCCTTGACGAGCTCCTCGTTGTACGCGCCCATCGCGGCGAGCAGCTCGTCGCTGGGCATCGCGCCGGTCTCGTCCTTCGGGTCGATCTGCACGAGCACCATGACCTTCATCGGGGGTCCTCCTCGGTTGCGGTTTCAACCGTCACGTCGAATGGGGTGCCCCGTTTTCGACACGGACGACGAGCGCCTGCGACGCCGCCCGCGCTTCGTCAGCCTAGGAGGTCCGCGGCGGGAGCGGGTCGAGCGCGATCCCGGCGGCGTCGATGACGCCGGCGAGCATGGCGTAGAAGCCGGCGAGCACGAGCAGCTCCAGCAGCTCGGGGGTGTC
The DNA here is from genome assembly GCA_035473605.1 of Conexibacter sp. GTDB lineage: Bacteria > Actinomycetota > Thermoleophilia > Solirubrobacterales > Solirubrobacteraceae > Conexibacter. The sequence continues at coordinate 6,813 of DATIOB010000680.1, read as the reverse complement.
ACGCGTGGCGCTCAGCTGCGCCCAGGTGGCGTCGCTGACGGTGCGCTCGGCGACCAGCTCATCGGTCGCGCGCAGCAGCGCCGCGTCGGCCGGCGCCCACGGGTGCGCGACGGGCGGCGGCGAGCCGTCGGGCGCGTCGGCGGCGCTACCGGGAGCGGCGGCGCCGGATGCGGGGCGCTCCCCGCCGAGCGCCGCTTCCACCTCCGCGCCCGTGAGGCCGGCGGCGGCGCCGATCGCGCGGTGGTGGGCGGCCTCGTAGGCGCTGCCGGTGCGCCCGGCGACGCGCAGCACGACCAGCTCGCGGTCGCGCGCGGAGATGCGTCCGTGGACGGCGAAGTAGCCGCCGAGCGCGTTCACGCGTCTCAGCAGGCGCGGCGCGTGCGCGAGCGTCGCGAAGACGTTCAGCGAGCTGCCGTCGGCGCGCGGCAGCGCCTTCGCCAGCGCCGCCGCCTGCTCCGCGTCGGGCGCGCTGACCGGCGCGATGCGGGGCGCGCCGCCGTCGCTCACGCCCGCAGCGTCCCGTCGACGTCGACCCGCTCGCGCAGCGTCGCCAGCTCGACCGCCGTCGGCGGCGGCGTCGTCGGGACGTCGTCGGGGACCTCCAGCGGGAAGCCGGTCGCAGCGCGGACCTCGTCCGCCGTCACGCCGGCGTGGAGGCTGCGGACCTGCAGCTCGCCGTCGTCGTCCAGCGCGAAGACGCCGAGCGGCGAGAGCACCAGCCGGATCCCTCCCCCGGGCAGTCTCAGCCGCGCCCGCTCGGCGCGGTCGCCGAGCGCCGAGATCAGCGCCACTCTCTCGACGAACGTGCGCGGATCGTGGCTCGGCATCACGACGTAGTAGCCGCGGCAGTTGGTGCTCATCGTCGCCAGCGCGATCGAGCCCGGCCCGCGCATCTTCCAGCCGCCCGCGCCGTCGGGGATCCCGAACAGGTTGAGGTTGCCGCGGCGGTCGAGCTGCAGGCCGCCGACGAAGAAGACGTCCGGCCGGCTGACGTCGTCGAAGATCCGCCCCTGGAACATCAGCGCCTCGGCCGCGAGCGTGCGCGGGTCGAAGACGAACGGGTGGACGGCCGGCGGCGGCGCGCCGTCGCCGAGCGACTGCACGCCGAGCCCGATCAGGATGCGCGCGTCGGGGTGCGTCGTGAGGTTGGCGAGCACGGCGGCGGCGCGCGCCATCGGCATGTTCGCGCCGACCATGATCGTGCGGTCCTGCGGACGCAGGTCGCGCGCGAGCAGGATCGCGAACAGCTCGTCGATCGAGGGCGGCGCGGCGTCGGCGGAGGCCGCGGCGTGGGTCGAGGTCGGGGTCGTCGTCATGGTCACACCAGCAGCGAGACGAGCCGGCGGATGCCGACCTGCTCGAGGTAGTCGTCGTGGTCGGCCTCGCGCACGTGGCGGTCGAGGTAGTCGCTCAGCTCGTCGCCGCCGGCGCGCGCGACACGCGCGAACTCGCGCAGGTGGCGCTCGTCGGCGGTCAGCGCCGCGTTGGAGTAGGGATGGGTGCCGAACGGCGCGCGCGCGACCGTCGTCCGCGTCCAGAACTGCGTCCGCTCCGGCGCCTGCCGGATCCGCTCGTTGGTCACGATCCGCTCGACCTGCAGCACGACCCGTCTGGCGGCGGCGCCGAGCAGCGCGTCCATGTGGCCGGTGCCGGCGACCTGCGCGTTGCCGTAGGCGTCGGCCTCCGCCGCGTGCAGCAGCGCGACGTCCAGCTCCAGCGCCGGGATCGCCAGCAGCGGCTCGCCCCGGACGGGGTCCTCGAACTCGACCAGCGATCGGTTCAGCTGCGGGAACGAGGTGCCGACCCCGCCGCGCCACGGCAGGAACGGCAGCCGCTGCGCCGCCGCGCGCAGCGCCTGGACGCAGTGGGCCTCGTCGAGGTCGATCACCTCGACGCTGCCGTCCTGGACCGCGCGCCGGAAGACCGGCCCGACGGCCGCGAGCCCCTCGATCCCGACGTAGGAGGCGACGACCGCGCGCACGCAGCCGGCGGCGATCAGCAGGTCGACCTCGATCCCGCCGGTTGGCGCGACGATCGTCAGGTCGCGCGGGGCGCGCCGCGCCAGCGCCCGCACCAGCGCCATCGGATGGTCGGCCGTGACGGCGCCGCCGATCCCCACGACCGCGCCGTCGGCGATCCCCGCGACGGCCTCCTCGACCGTCGTCACGACCGCCCGGCGCCCGCCGCCGGCGTCGCGCGCCGGCTCCTCGCTCGCTCCCGCTTCGCTCATGCACCCACTCCATCCCAGCGGCGCGCCGCCGGCCACTGTCGATTCCGCCAATGCGGCGCTGGCGCGCGGCCGTTACCGTCGCGGGATGACGCGAGGAGACCGCACATGACCCAGCCGCCGCCGCCCGGCCGTTCGGCGCCGCCCAACCTCACCTCCTACGAGCAGGCCCGCGCCGACTACCGGCCGCAGGTGCCCGCGCGCTTCAACCCGACCGTCGACATCGTCGAGCGGTGGGCCGCCGAGGCGCCCGAGGAGCTGGCGCTGCTGTCGCTCGGCCCCGCCGGCGAGACGGTCGCGGCGCAGAGCGCGGCGCAGCTCGCCGACGCCGCGCGGCGGATGGCGCGGGCGCTGCTGGAGCTGGGGATCGGCCCCGGCGACCGCATCTTCGTGATGCTCCCGCGCGTGCCGGCCTGGTACGCGACCGTGCTCGGCGCGATCCGCATCGGCGCGGTGCCGATGCCCGGCACCAACCAGCTCACCGCGCGCGACATCTCCTACCGGATCCGCGCCGGCGAGGCGGTCGCCGCGGTCACCGACGCGGCCGGCGTCGCGAAGCTCGAGGCGATCGAGGAGCCGCTGCCGCTGCTGCGTCAGCGGATCGCCTTCGAGGGCGGCGGCGCGCCCGGCTGGCACGACCTCGACGCGCTGCTGGCGCAGGCCGATCCGGACGGCCTGCCGGAGCAGCCGACGGCGCGCGAGGACCCGATGATCCTCTTCTTCACGAGCGGCACCGTCAGCTACCCGAAGCTGGTGCTGCACACGATGGGCTACGGCCTCGGCCATGCCGCGACCGCCCGCTTCTGGCACGACCTGCGTCGCGGCGACCGCCACTGGACGGTCACCGACACCGGCTGGGCGAAGGCCGCCTGGGGCGGTCTCTACGGTCAGTTCCACGAGCGCGCGACGGTCGTGCAGGTGGCGCTCGGCAAGCCCGACGCGGACATGATCCTGCGGCTGCTGAGCGATCAGCGGATCAGCTCCTTCTGCGCCCCGCCGACGCTCTACCGCCTGCTCGTGCAGGCCGACCTCGGCGCCCACGACCTCTCGGCGCTGCGCCACTGCACGAGCGCCGGCGAGCCGCTCAACCCGGAGGTGATCCGCGCCTGGCGCGAGGGCACCGGCGGGCTGACCGTCTACGACGGCTACGGCCAGTCGGAGACGACGGTGCTGGTCGCCAACTACCGCGCGCTGGAGGTGCGGCCCGGCTCGATGGGCAAGCCGGTGCCGGGCTGGACGGTCGAGGTGCTCGACGACGACGGCCGCCCGGCGCCCGACGACAGCGTCGGCGCGATCGCGGTGCGCGTCGGCGAGGACCCGGCCGAGCGGCCGGTCGGCCTGTTCGAGGGCTATCTCGGCGACGAGGACGCCAACCGCGCCGCCTTCCGCGACGGCTGGTACTACACCGGCGACAAGGCGTGGCGCGACGGCGACGGCTACCTCTGGTTCGAGGGCCGCGACGACGACGTGATCACCTCCTCGGCCTACCGCATCGGCCCGTTCGAGGTCGAGTCGGCGCTGATCGAGCACCCGGCGGTCGTCGAGGCGGCGGTCGTCGGCAAGGACGACCCGAAGCGGACCCAGATCGTCTGCGCCTTCGTCGTGCTGGCGGCCGGCCACGAGCCGAGCGAGGCGCTCGCGAGCGAGCTGCAGGAGCACGCCAAGCGGCTGACGGCGCCGTACAAGTACCCGCGCGAGATCCACTTCGCGACGGAGCTGCCGAAGACCGTCAGCGGCAAGATCCGCCGCGGCGAGCTGCGCGCGTCGCTGCAGGCGGAGTGAGCGCGGGGCGGGCGCGGCGGGCGGCGCCCGTCGCGCCGTCGCGCCCTCGCCCGCCCGCGCCCGCCTCAGCGCCCCGTCCAGCGCGGGGCGCGCTTCTCCTTGAAGGCGCGCGGCCCCTCCTGCGCGTCGTCGCTGAGGTAGACCGGCTCGTAGAGCGCGTCGGCGGCGTCCAGCGCCGCCGACCAGCCGTGCTCGGCCGAGAGGTAGACGAGCGCCTTCGCCGCGCGCACCGACAGCGGCGCGTTGGCGGCGATCCCGGCCGCCAGCTCCTGCGCGGCGGAGCGCAGCTCGGCGGCCGGCACGACGCGGTTGACGAGCCCCAGCTCGTAGGCGCGCTGGGCGCTCAGCGGCGCGCCGGTCAGCATGATCTCCATCGCCGCGCGCGGCCCGACCAGCCACGGCAGCGGCGCCGCCCACGGCGAGCCGCGGCCGACTCTGACCTCGGTGATGCCGAACTTCGCGTGCTCGGCGGCGATCACGAGGTCGCACATCTGCGCCAGCAGGAAGCCGCCGGCGAAGGCGACGCCGTTGACGGCGGCGATCACCGGCTTGTCGGTTCTGACGGTCCGCTGCAGGTAGGGCAGGAAGTCGGGCGGCGGCACCTGCATCGCGTTCTGCGACATCTCCTTCAGGTCGCCGCCGGCGCAGAACGCCTTCTCGCCGGCGCCGGTCAGCACCAGCACGGCCGCGTCGTCGTCGGCGGCGAAGCGGCGCAAGCCGGCCCACAGCCCGTCGCGGACCGCCTTCGAGAGCGCGTTGCGCGCCTCCTCGCGATCGATCGTCAGCCACGCGACCGCGTCGGAGACCTCGTAGGTCACCACGTCGTTCACAGCGTTCTCCTTCGTCGTGAGGTCAGATCCGCAGCACGCCGCCGGGCGCGCGCACGATCGGTGCGTTGAGCGCCGCCGAGAGCGACATGCCGAGCACGTTGCGCGTGTCGGTCGGGTCGATCAGGCCGTCGTCGCGCAGGTCGGAGGTGAGGTAGTACGAGTGGTAGGTCTGCTCGAAGTAGGCGGTCACGTCGCGCTTGATCGCGGCGATCTCGTCGGGCGACGGCTCCTCGCCGCGCCGTCTGAGGCCCGCGACGCGCACCTGCGTGAGCGTGTCGGCCGCCTGCTCGGGCCCCATGATCGAGGAGCGCGAGTTGGGCCACGCGTAGACGAAGCGCGGATCCCACGTGCGGCCGGCCATCGCGTAGTTGCCGGCGCCCTGCGAGGCATGGCAGAGGACCGACAGCTTCGGCACCGTCACGTTCGCCTGCACCATCAGCATCTTCGCGCCGTGCTTGGTGATCCCGCCGCGCTCGTAGTCGCGCCCGACCATGAAGCCGGTGACGTTGTGCAGGAACAGCAGCGGGATGCCGTCGCGGTCGCACAGCTGCATGAACTGCGTCGCCTTGTTGGCGGCCTCGCTGAAGATCACGCCGTCGTTGGCGAGGATCCCGACCTTGAAGCCCCAGATGAAGGCCCAGCCGGTCACGAGCGTCTCGCCGTAGTGCGGCTTGAACTCGTGGAAGCGGCTGCCGTCGACGATCCGCCCGATCACCTCGCGCATCTCGAACTGCTTCTTGACGTCGTCGGGGACGATCCCGTACAGCTCGGCCGGGTCGTGGAACGGCGGCTCGGGCGCGCGGCGGTCGCTGTCGGCCTTCTCGCGTCGCGCCCACACGCCGACGACGTCGCGCGCCAGCGCCAGCGCCTCGGCCTCGCTGTCGACGGCGTAGTCGGCGACGCCGGAGACCTTCGTGTGCATGTCGGCGCCGCCCAGCTCCTCGGTGCTGACCTCCTCCCCGGTCGCCGCCTTCACCAGCGGCGGCCCGGCGAGGAAGATCGCGCCGCGCTCGCGCACCATGATCGTCTGGTCGCACAGCGTCGGCGTGTAGGCGGCGCCGGCGGTGCAGTAGCCGAAGACGACCGCCAGCTGCGGGATCCCGGCGGCGCTGAGCTGGCACTGCTGCTTGAAGATGTGGCCGGCGGTCGCGTAGATCTCGTCCTGCAGGTGGAGGTTGGCGCCGCCGCTGTCGAGCATGTGCACGACCGGCAGGCGGTTCTCGCGCGCGACCGTCAGCGCGCGCACGATCTTGCGCGTCGTGATCGGGTACCAGGCGCCGCCCTTCAGCGACGAGTCGTTCGCGATCACGACGACCTCGCGGCCGTTGACGACGCCGATCCCGGTCACCAGCAGCGCCTGCGGCGCCTCGCCGTCGTAGTGGCGGTTGGCGGCCAGCGACATCAGCTCCAGGAACGGCGCGCCGGGGTCCAGCAGGAGGTCGAGCCGCTCGCGCACGGTCAGCTTCTGCTGCTCGGCGAGCCGGTCGAGCGCCCGCTGCGGACGGACGTGGCGGGCGGCGTGCAGCGTCTCGCGCAGCTCGGCGGCGAGCGCGAGGTTGTGCTCGCGGTAGGCCTTGTACGTCGGCGACGTCGTGTCGACGTGGGTCTCCAGCCGTTGCATCAGTCCTCGTCTCCGTCGCCGTCGCCGTCGTCTTCCAGCGGCGTCAGCGCGACCAGCGGGGCGCCGCGGTCGAAGGTCTCGCCGACCTCGACGTGGACCCGCTCGACGACGCCGTCGCGCGCCGCGACGATCTCGTTCTGCATCTTCATGCTCTCGATCACGAGCAGCCGCTGGCCCTGCGCGACGGCCTCGCCGGCGCTGACCGCGACCGCGATCACGGCGCCCGGCATCGGCGCCGTCGCGACCTCCTCGGAGGGGCCGCCGCCGCGGGCGCGCGCGACCGGGTCGATCACCGTCAGCGTCCAGGCGCGCCCGAAGGCGTGGACGTGGACGACGTCGCCGTCGACGACGAC
>DATIOB010000679.1:0-2362 GCA_035473605.1 Conexibacter sp. | reverse complement strand
TCACCGAGATCAGCGTCGAGCGCATGATCCAGGAGGCCGGCATGTCGCGCTCGACCTACTACGTCTACTTCGAGGACAAGGGCGACCTGCTGCGCGCCTGGTTCGGCGAGATCGAGAGAGAGATCGCCGAGGCAGTCGCGGGTTGGTGGGAGATCGACGGCAGCTCCTCGCGTGAGGACCTGCGCGCCGCGCTGGCGAGAGTGGTCGAGGTCTACCACCCGCACGCGCCGCTGATGGCGGCGACCTACGACGCCGCCGAGTACGACCCGAGCGTCCGCGAGCTGGTCACGGCGATGATGGGCGCCAACGTCGCGAGCCTGCGCAAGCACATCCGCAACGGCCAGGCGGCCGGGTTCATCGACCCCGAGCTGCCGCCGGCCGAGACCGCGCAGTGGCTGACGTGGATGGCCGAGCGGGCCTTTCACGTCTTCCTCCGCGGCCTCAGACCGGCGCAGCTGCGGACGCAGATCGACGCCTACACGGCGATCGTCTGGAACACGCTCTACGCGCCGGCCCGCGCCGGCGCGTAGGTCGCGCGCGCCGGCTCAGCTCCCGCTGAAGACCGGCTTGCGCCGCTCGACGAAGGCGGCGATCCCGTTGCGCACGTCGTCGGTCAGCGCCAGCTCCGCCATCACCTGCCGCTCGGCGTCGAGCTGCTCCGACCACGAGCTGCGGCTCGCCGCGCCGATCAGCCGGCGCAGGTGGGCGTAGGCGCGCGTCGGCCCTTCCGCCAGGCGCCGCGCGGTCCGCTCGGCCTCCGCCGCCAGCTCGGCGGCCGGCACGACGCGGCTGACGAGGCCCCAGTCGGCGGCCTCGTCCGCCGACAGCACCCGTCCCTCGGCGAGGAACTCCCATGCCCGGCGCGCGCCCGCCAGTCGCGTGACCGCCCACGAGCTGCCGCCGTCGCCGGTCATGCCGAGCCGCGCGAAGCCGGAGGCCAGCCGCGCGTCGTCGGCGGCGATCACGACGTCGGCGCACCACAGCAGCCCCAGGCCGCCGCCCGCTGCCGCGCCCTGCACGGCCGTCACGACCGGCACCTCGATCGCTCCGAGCTGCGCGAGCGCGGCGTGGTAGCGGGAGATCATCCGCTGCAGCTCGGCCGGCAGGTCGTCGCCGGCGCCGCTGAGATGGCGCAGGTCGCCGCCGACGGTGAAGTTCGCGCCCTCCGCCTCGATCAGCACCGCGCGCAGGCCCGCCCGCGCCGCGCACGCCGATGCGGCGTCGAGCAGGCCGTAGGCGAGGTCACGGTCGATCGCGTTGTGCGCCTCGGGCCGCCGCAGGCGGATGCGCCCGAGCCCGTCCTCGAAGCGCAGGTCGACGACGTCGGAGGTGCTCATCGCTGCTCGCTTTCGTTGAGGGCGGCGCGCCACAGCGCGGTGTCGGTCCACTGCTCCAGTGCCGTGAGACCGCCCGGTCCGCCGCTCCAGAGGTGGGCGAAGCGCGCGTTGACGCGGACGTCGGTGCCGCGCACGACGCCGCGGTAGGTGCCGGAGACGAGCAGCCTCCCGTCGGCGCAGGGGACCCACTGCTCCGGCTCGGCGACGACCTTGAAGGTGCGGCCGATCGACCACCAGCCGTCGCGCAGCATCGACGTCGGCCCGTGGTGGGTTCCGGCGCCGGCCGGCATGCCGTCGGCGATGCGGCCCTCGAACGTCGGTGCCAGCAGCCCCAGCACGGCGTCGCCGTCGCCGCCGGCGAGCGCCGTGTAGAGGCGCTCGACCGGCCCTCGAAGCGCCTCAGCCGACGATGCCGGCATCGCGCAGTCCTGCGATCTCATCGGTGCTCAGTCCCCAGTCGGTCAGTGCCTGGTCGGTGTCGGCGCCGGGCTCTCGCGGTGGGATCCGCAGCGTCCCCGGGGTGCGGCTGAAGCGCGGCGCGGGCGCCGGCTGCAGCACGCCGTCGAACTCGGTGAAGGTGGCGCGCGCCGCGTTGTGCGGATGGGACGGCGCCTCCTCGGGCCGGTAGACGGCGGTCGCGCACGCCTCCTCGCCCTCCAGCAGCTCGGCCCACTGCGCGCGGGTGCGGGTCGCGATCACGGCGGCGATCCGCTGCTTGAACTGCGGCCAGCGCGCACGGTCGAACTGCGGCAGCTCCTCGGCGGGCAGTTCGAGCAGCTCCAGCAGTCGCGCGTAGAACTGCGGCTCGATCGCGCCGACGGCGACGTGCTCGCCGTCAGCGGTCTCGTAGACCTCGTAGAAGTGCGCGCCGGAGTCGAGGAGGTTCTCGCCGGGGGCGCCGGCCCACTGGCCGCCGGCCCGCAGCGCGTGGACGATCGTGCTCAGCACGGCTGTGCCGTCGACCATCGCCGCGTCGACGACCTGTCCGCGACCCGAGGCGCGCGCCTCGACGATCCCGCAGAGCA
>DATIOB010000678.1:0-4515 GCA_035473605.1 Conexibacter sp. | reverse complement strand
CGCCGCGCACGAGCGGCTGGAGCGGATCGTGCTGTCGCAGAGCGGCATCGACGCCGTGGTCGGTGCGCTCGCGACGCTCGTCGGCGGGCCGGTGCTGGTCTTCGACGCGCGCGGCGGGCTGCTGGCGCACCGCCCCTTCCGCACCGAGCTGGACGACGAGACGATCGGCGAGCTGGAGCGGGAGCTGCGCGAGCGCACGCGCCGCGGTGGCACCGGCGACGCCGGCGGCCGGCGCGGCTTCGCGCCGTCGGCTGGAGCGCTCGCGGGCCGGGCGCTGGCGCTGCCGGTCGGCGCCTCGGGTCCGCGCAACGGCGACGGCGACGGCGCGCCGCTGCTGCAGGCGTGGCTGGTCGCCGCGAAGGACTCCGGGACGCTGTCGGAGTTCGACCGCCTCACGCTCCACCAGGCGGTCACGATCGTCGCGCTGGAGCTGCTGCGCCGCCGCGTCGCCGAGGAGACGGAGCGGCGGCTCGCCGGCGACGTGCTGTCGGGGATCGTCAACGGCGAGCTGAGCGGAGCCGATCTCGGCCGCCGGCTGGAGCCGTTCGGGCTCGGCGTGAGGGTCGGCGTGATCGTGCTGTCGCCGCCGCGCCCCGGCGCAGGCGGCCTCGCGGCCGCCGAGGGGGCGCTCGCCGCCGCGCTCCGCGGCGAGGCGGCCGACGGGCTGGTCGCGATCCACGACGGTCTCGTCGGCGCGCTCGTGCCGGGGCTCGACGAGGAGGAGCTGTTCCCGCTCGCGCGGCGGATCTCCGAGCGCGCGACGCGCACGCTCGGGCTGCCGCTGCGGCTCGGCGTCGGCCGCGCCGTCGCCAGCCCCGAGGCCCGCCGCGCCTTCCACGAGGCGCGCTGCGCGCTGGAGGCGCTCGCGCTCGCGCGGCCGCACTCCGACGACGGCGGCGACGACGGCAACGGCGGCGGGGCGACGAAGACCACGGTCGCGACCTATCGCGACCTCGGCTCCTTCCAGCTGCTGCTGTCGCTGCAGGACGACGACGCGCTGCGGCTCTTCTGCGACTCGATCCTCGGGCCGATCGAGGAGAGCGAGGGCGCCTACGGCGGTGAGCTGATGCGCTCGCTGGAGGCGTTCATCGAGGAGAACGGCCAGTGGGAGCGCGCGGCGAAGCGGCTCTACTGCCACCGCCACACGCTCCGCTACCGGATCAGGCGGGTCGAGGAGCTGACCGGCCGCAGCATGGGCAGCGCGCGCGACCGGATCGAGTTTTGGCTGGCGCTGCGCGGGCGAGAACTGATCCCATGAAGATCGGCGTCCCGACCGAGGTCAAGACCGACGAGTACCGCGTCGCGCTGACGCCCGCGGGCGCGCGCGAGCTGGCCGACGCCGGCCACGAGGTGCTCGTGCAGCACGGGGCGGGGGAGGGCTCGGCGATCTCCGACGCCGACTACGCGGCGCAGGGCGCGAGCATCGTCCCGGACGCCGAGGCCGTCTTCACGCAGGCCGAGATGATCGTGAAGGTCAAGGAGCCGCAGCCGCAGGAGGTCGCGCGGCTGAGACCGCACCACCTGCTCTTCACCTACCTGCACCTCGCGCCGGCGGCCGAGCTGACGCGCGGGCTGATGGCCTCGGGCGCGACCTGCATCGCCTACGAGACGGTCGAGGACGCGCGCGGCCGGCTGCCGCTGCTGGCGCCGATGAGCGAGGTCGCCGGCAAGATCGCCACGCAGGCGGGCGCCTTCATGCTCGAGAAGCCGCTCGGCGGCCGCGGGATCCTGCTCGGCGGCGTGCCCGGCGTCGCGGCCGCCAACGTGATGGTGATCGGCGGCGGGGTCGTCGGCATGCGCGCGGCGCTGATCGCGATCGGGATGGAGGCGACGGTCTTCGTCTTCGACCGCAGCATCGACCGCCTGCGCGAGCTCGACTCCGAGTTCGGCGGCCGCGCCGACACCTGCTTCGCGACGACGCTGGCGATCGAGGAGCGGCTGCCGGAGATCGACCTCGTGATCGGCGCGGTGCTGGTCCACGGCGCCAAGGCGCCGCACGTGATCACGCGCAGACAGCTGGCGCTGATGAAGCCGGGGGCCGTGCTCGTTGACGTCTCGATCGACCAGGGCGGCTGCTTCGAGACCTCGAGACCGACGACGCACACCGACCCGACCTACGAGGTCGACGGGATCACGCACTACTGCGTCGCGAACATGCCGGGGGCCGTGCCGATCACCTCGACGCACGCGCTCACGAACGCGACGATGCCGTACGTCGTGCAGCTGGCCAACGACGGAGTCGTCCGCGCTGTGCAGGACAATCCTGGCCTCAAGCGCGGCGTGAACGTCGTCGCGGGCAAGGTCACATATGCTCCAGTGGCGGACGCTGTCGGCGTCCCGTTCGTGCCCGTCGACGAGGCGCTCGGATCGCTGCGTGCGGTGTAGCGGCAGCGATTCCTCCAACGCTGCTAGCATTCCGCGCCACATGCCGACTACCAGCCAACTCGTCCGCAAGGGCCGCAAGACGCCGAAGAAGAAGCTCGCCACGCCGGGCCTCAAGTCCGGCAGAGGCCGCAAGACCAAGGTCGCCGCGCCTCAGCGTCGCGGCGTCTGCACGCGTGTGTACACCACCACGCCGAAGAAGCCGAACTCGGCCCTCCGCAAGGTTGCTCGTGTCCGGCTGACCCACGGGATGGAAGTCACCGTCTACATCCCCGGTGAGGGTCACAATCTTCAGGAGCACTCCGTCGTGCTCGTCCGCGGAGGCCGCGTCAAGGACCTCCCGGGTGTGCGCTACAAGGTGGTCCGCGGCACGCTCGACGCCGCCGGCGTCAGCGACCGCAAGAAGGCACGCTCCCAGTACGGCGTGAAGGCGAAGTAATGCCCCGCCGCGCAGCAGCGTCGATCCGGCCGATCGAGCCGGACGCCATCCACCGCTCCCGCCTCGTCCAGCAGGTCATCAACAAGGTGATGCTCGACGGGAAGAAGTCGACTGCCGAGACGATCGTCTATGACGCGCTCGCGATCCTCGCGGAGCGCACCGGCAGAGACCCGCTCGAGGCGCTCGAGGCGTCGCTCAAGGCGCTCACGCCCTCGCTCGAGGTCCGCTCCCGCCGCGTCGGCGGCGCCACGTACCAGGTGCCGGTCGAGGTCCAGCCGCGCCGTGCGAGAACGCTCGCGGTCCGCTGGCTCGTCCTCTTCGCCCGTCAGCGTCGCGAGAAGACGATGGCCCAGCGCCTCGCCAACGAGCTGCTCGACGCCCAGTCGCAGCAGGGCGGCGCCTTCAAGCGCAAGGACGACATCTACCGCATGGCGCAGGCCAACAAGGCCTTCGCGCACTACCGCTGGTAGCACTCCCGACGACCCACTTCGGCATGCGCGCGCCGCTGATCTCAGCGGCGCGTCGTCGTTAAAGGCCGCGGCGGTCCGTCCGAATCACCTGGACAGCGCGCCTGAGGGGGCGAAATCCCCGACGGGCCCGGAGCGGTCGGCGCTCCTTTGCTATATTCCTTCGCCGCCTCCCAGAGGCGCGTGCGACTGCGCGCCGTCGGTGCCGAGGCAACCCACCCATGGAGACTTCGACGAACTAACGCACGATCCCGGGAATGACACCTCAGTCAGACCGGGCCCCTCTGGGGCCATTTTTGTGCCTATCGTCGACGACCAGACCGCGAGCTAGAGACCGAGCCCATGCCACGTAAGTACGCCCTCGACAAGACCCGAAACATCGGGATCATGGCGCACATCGACGCCGGCAAGACCACCACGACCGAGCGCATCCTGTTCTACACGGGCCGCACGCACAAGCTCGGCGAGGTCCACGAGGGTGCGGCGACGATGGACTGGATGGAGCAGGAGCAGGAGCGTGGCATCACGATCACCTCCGCCGCGACCGCCTGCGAGTGGGACAGCCACCGCATCAACATCATCGACACGCCCGGCCACGTCGACTTCACGGTCGAGGTCGAGCGCTCGCTGCGCGTCCTCGACGGCGCCGTCGCCGTCTTCGACTCGGTCGCCGGCGTCGAGCCGCAGTCCGAGAACGGCTGGCGCCAGGCCGACAAGTACCACGTGCCGCGCATCGCCTACATCAACAAGATGGACCGCATCGGTGCCGACTTCGAGCGCGGTGTGCAGACGATGGTCGATCGCCTCGGCGCCCATCCGGTGCCGATCCAGCTGCCGATCGGCGCCGAGGCCGAGTTCCGGGGGATCATCGACCTCGTCGAGAACCACGCGATCATCTACAAGGACGAGCTCGGCAAGGAGCAGGAGATCGCCGAGATCCCGGCCGAGTACGCCGAGCAGGCCGCCGCCGCCCGCGAGCACCTGCTCGAGGAGCTCTCGCACTACGACGACGAGCTGCTGGAGATGATCCTCGAGGACGAGGAGATCCCCGCGGCGCGCCTGAAGGAGTCGATTCGCAAGGCCACCCTGGCCATCCAGCTGACCCCGGTGCTGTGCGGCTCGAGCTTCAAGAACAAGGGTGTGCAGCCGCTGCTCGACGCCGTCGTCGATTTCCTGCCGTCGCCGCTCGATCGTGGCGCCATCACGGGCATCGACTTCAAGACCGAG
>DATIOB010000677.1:0-5949 GCA_035473605.1 Conexibacter sp. | reverse complement strand
TTGAGCGGGTCGTTCGGCGCGCCCGTGTCCCACGCCGCGACGGTCAGCGTGCCGCTCAGTCTGCCGCCGGCCGTGCTCGTGCCGGCGCTGCCGCCGTCGCCGTCGCCGCTGCCGCAGCCCGCGGCCGCCAGCAGGCACGCGACCGCCGCCACGCAGCCCGCGACCTTCGTCCTCATCGCCATCTCTGATCTCCTGGTCCGACGTCGTCTCGCCGCGCGCCTAGGCGCGCGCGGCCGTCACCTGCAGCCGGTGGACCCCCGCGCCCACCTCGACCGGCCCCTCCGCCCCCGGCAGCCACACCTCCGCCGTGCTGCTCGCCGGCACCTCGACCTCGAGCGTCAGCACGCCGTCGCTCACCCGCCAGTCGACGCGCGCCTCGCCGCGCACGGTCCGCACGCTCGCGCGGGCGTGCGTGAGCGTGTCGATCAGCCGCGGGCGCACGACGATCCGCTCCCATCCCGGCGCCGCGGGCGCGAGCCCGGCGACGTCCTGGTAGAGGAACTTCTCGATCGACGCCATCAGCTTCATGTTGCGGCTGAAGCCCGCGTCCCCGCCCCACGTCTCCCACACCGCCGTCGCGCCCTGCGCGACCTGGTGTCCCCAGCCCGGGTACGTCGTCTGCGTCGCGATCTCGTGCATCACGTCGGCGTGCCCGCCGGCCGACAGCACCTGCTGCAGCGCCGCGGTGCCCATCGTGCCGGTCCAGAGGTGACCGTTGTCGCGCTCGCGGATCTGCTCGACGAGGCCCTCCAGCACGCGCTCGCGCTGGTCCTCCGCGACGATGCCGAACCACAGCGGCAGCGCGCGCGAGGTCTGCGAGCCGGTCGCGTAGCTGGCCGTCTCGGCGTCGAAGAAGCGCGCGTTGAAGGCGGCGGCGATCTCGCCCGCGAGCGCCCGGTAGGCGCGCGCGTCGTCCTGCTCGCCGAGCAGCTCGGCGCTGTCGGCGACGATCGTCGCGATGCGGAAGAACCATGCCGTCGAGGTCAGCTCGACCGGCGTGCGCTGCGCGAAGACCTCCGAGGTCCCGTCGGGCTGCGGCTCCTGGTGGTCGCCGAGCCCCTGTCTGACGATCAGCCCGTCGGCGAGCGAGCGCAGGAACTCCAGCCCTCTGCGCATCACCGGGTAGTGGCGCTCGATGATCGAGCGGTCGCCGGTGTACGCGTACAGCTCCCACGTCACGGCCGGGTGCGAGGTGCCGCTGAAGTCGACCCACGCGCCGTAGGGCCAGTAGACCATCGTGTCGAGGTCGTCGGGCAGCTCGTAGTCGTCCGGCGGCGCCATGTCGATGCCGCCGCGCCACTGGATCGGGCAGATCACCGGGAAGCGGCCGTCCGGCAGCTGCGCGTCGGCGAGGTCATCGAGCCACTTGAGCCAGAACGCGACCGCGTCGAAGTTGAAGAGGTAGTCCTCGATCGCCCAGCCGGGATCGCCGACCCAGCCGACGCGCTCGTTGCGCTCGGCCGCGTCCTGCGGGAAGCCCTGGAAGGAGGCGCGGTGCGACCACAGCACGTTGCGGTGGATCCGCTCCAGCAGCTCGTCGGAGCAGGCGAACTCGCCGATCGGGCGCAGGTCGGAGTGCACGACGCGCGCCTCCACGCGCGCGACCTCGACCGCGTCGCTGCTCGTCGTCAGCTCGACGTGGCGGAAGCCGTGCAGCGTGAAGCGCGGCTCCCAGACCTCGACGCCGCCGCCGGCCAGCACGTAGGTGTCGGTCTGCCGCGCGGGCAGCCACGCGCCCATGTTCGCGTCGTCGTCGAGGCCGCCGTCGGCGTCGACCTCGCCCGCGTGCCGCAGCGTCACCTCGGCGCCGGCCGGGCCGCTGACGGTCACGCGCGTCCAGCCGGAGACGTGCTGGCCGAAGTCGGCGATCGTCGCGCCGTCCGCGGTCGTGCTCGTGCCCACCGGCGCGAGCGTCTCGATCACGCGGATCGGCTCCAGCTGCTGCGCGCGCACCGCCGCCTGCGGCGCCGCGAAGGTCTGCGCCTGCGTCCAGGCGCCGTCGGCGAAGCCGGCGCGGTCCCAGCCCTCCTGCGCCAGGCGCGCGTCGTGGCGCTCGCCCTGCGCGTAGTCGTTGTAGAGCACCGGTCCGCTCGCGCAGCGCCAGCCGGAGTCGCTGGCGACGACGACGGTCGTGCCGTCGTGCAGCTCGACCTCCAGCTGCACGAGCCCGCGCGGGCCCTCGCCCCACGGCTTGCGCGGCAGCGGGCCGGGGCCGTTGTCGGCCTCGGCGCTGTACCAGCCGTGACCGAGGATCAGGCCGACGGCGTTGTCGCCCGCCTGCAGCAGGTCGGTCACGTCGTAGGTCGTGTAGAGCACGCGCGGGCTGGCGATCCGCGTCGGCCTGCCCTCGCCGTCGAGCAGCTCGGGATCGTGGTCGTAGGAGGTCTGCGGCGGGTCGAGCAGGCGGTCGCCGACCTTCTCGCCGTTGAGCCGCAGCTCGCCGTAGCCGAGCGCGGAGACGTAGGCGCGCGCGCTGCGCACCGGCCCGCCGAGCGTGAAGGCGCGGCGCAGCAGCGGCGAGGAGACGCCGGCCTCGGCGCCGATCCAGCGCGCCTGCCAGTCGCCGGGCTCCAGCAGGCCCAGCTCGAACCGCGCCGGCGGCGCCGGCTCGCCGCCGGCGTCGTCGGCGTCCCACAGCCGCACGGTCCAGCAGGCGCGCGTGCGGCTGCCCAGCGGCGCGCCCGCGTAGGCGATGCCGGTGACGGCGGTCGAGTCGACGCGGCCCGAGTCCCACAGGTCGCCCTCGCCGGCCGCCAGCCGCTGCTCGTCGGAGGCGACCAGCACCTGGTAGGCGACCTGGCGGCCGCCCTCGGGCACCCACGCGAAGACGGGGCGCCCGTCGATCCCGAGCGGGTCGGCGAGGTGCTGGCAGCGCAGGCGCGTCGCGCGGGTCGAGCCCGCCGCTGCGGCGTTCTGTGACACGGATGAGGTCCTCTCGTTCATGGGTTCAGGCGGGGGCCGCCGGGCGGGTGCTGCATCAGCTGGACGGTGATCCCGTCGGGATCGCGCAGGTAGGCGGCCCAGCCGCCCGCGTACGGCCCCCACGGGATCTCGATCGGCGCCGGCGAGCGGAAGACGGCGATCTCGCGCAGCCGCTCGAACTCGGCGTGGATGTCGTCGACGAGCACGCACAGGTGCCCGTTGCCGGCGTTGTAGGTCTCCATCTCGACGACGCCGGGCGGCGGGTCGATGAAGCGCACCAGCTCCAGCACGCCGTCGCCGGGGAGCGCGAAGAAGGCGCACTCCATCGAGCAGCCCGGGTAGCCGACCAGCTCGCCGACGTAGTCGACCTCCCACACTCTGCGCAGCGTCGGCGGCGCGCCGAGGAAGGTCGTGTAGAAGGCGACGGCGCGGTCGAGGTCGGCGACGGCGAAGCCGACGTGGTCGATGCGGATCAGGGTCATGGGCGCAGCTCCTCCAGCTCGACGACACGGCGCTCGGCGGCCGAGCGGTACAGCGCGGCGACGACCTCGACGGCCGCCAGCCCCAGCTCTCCCGGCACGCGGTTGACGGCGCGGCCGAGCACGACGTCGACGAGGTGGCCGACGACGACCGGCTCGGGGTTGCGCTCCGGCGCCGGCGGCGTCGGCAGCCGCTCGACCGCGCCCTCGGCGCCGTGGATCGTCGCGACGCCCGCGTTGACGTCGAAGAGGACGTGGCCGTCTCGGCCGAACAGCTCGCAGCGCACGACCTCCCGCTGTCCCGGCAGCACGTTGCCGGCCGACGCGAGCGTCCCGACGGCGCCGCCCTCGAACTGCACCGCGACCGCGTCGGCGAGGTCGACCGGCAGCTCGAAGCCGGCCGTGAAGGCGCAGACGGCCGCCGGCCGCAGCCCGCTGACCGCCAGCAGCAGCGCGATCGCGTGCGTCAGCTGCGTCTGGCCCTGGCCGCCGCCCGACAGCGCCGGATCGCTGTAGGTCGTCGCCGCGGGCGCGTTGACGGGGTAGCCGAACGCCTCGCGGTAGGGCTCGGGATCGCCGCCGTAGAGCGCCCGCACGGTCGAGCCGTAGAGGCACGAGACGTGCTCGACGGCGCCGATCCGGCCGGCTGCCAGCGCGCGCTGCAGCGTCAGCGCCTGCGGGTTGAAGTTGTAGGGGTAGTCGAGCAGCAGGTGCGCGCCGCGCGCGGCCGCCAGCGCCACCAGCTCGCGCGCGTGCGCCGGCTCGATCGTCATCGGCTTCTCCAGCAGCAGGTGCACGCCGCGCTCCAGCAGCAGCCGCGCGACCGGGTGGTGCAGGGCGTGCGGGACGGCGACGATCGCGGCCTCCGGCGCGACCGCGTCGAGCATCGCCTCGGTGGTCGCGAACGTGCGCTCCTGCGCGACGCCGAACGCCTGCGCGGTCGCGGCCAGCCGCGCGCGGTCGGGGTCGACGAGCGCCGCGATCTGCGCGTCGGGGTCGGTCGCGAGCGCGGGCAGCAGCACGCGGGTCGGCCACCAGCCGCAGCCGACCATCGCGACGGCGACGCTCACGCCACCTCACCGAGCCCGAAGACGCGCGCGGCGTTGCCGGCGAACAGCGCCGTCCGCTCGGCCGCGCTGAAGCCGGCGATGATCTCGTCGTAGGCGTCCAGCAGGTCGCCGTAGGAGCCGTAGAGGCGGTCGATCGGCCAGTTGGTGCCGAAGAAGGCGCGCTCGACGCCGAACGCCTCGATGCTCTCCAGCACGTAGGGGCGCAGCGAGTCGACCGTCCAGCGGTGGTCGGCCTGCCCCAGCCCGGAGATCTTCACGACCGCGTTGGGCGCCTGCGCCAGCTCCCGGATCGCACTGCGCCAGGCGGCGAACGACGCCGCCGTGCGCTGCTTCGGGAAGCCTGCGTGGTCGACGCAGTACGTGAGGCCCGGATGGCGCTCGACCAGCCGCCGCGCGAGCGCCGCCTGCGCGAGGTCGGGGTCGTCGCAGCAGACCAGCTCGCGCGCGGCCAGCAGCGCGAGGCCCCGCTCCCACGCGGGGTTCGTGAGGTAGTCGTCGTAGCGCAGGTCGCGCACGCCGCGGAAGTTCGCGAACGCCGCGTGGCGCGCGATCGCCTCCCCCGCGTCGGGCCGGGCGAGGTCGACGTAGCCGACGATCGCGTGCGGCGCGCCGAGCCGGTCGGCGCTCGCCTGCAGCCACGCCGTCTCCTCGACGGGGTCGGGGCTGCCGAGCGCCGCCTGCACGTGCACGACCTTGGCGACGCCCTGGAAGCGCGTCTCGGCGAGGTACTCCTCCGCCGCGTAGCGCTCGGCGCGGATCGCGCCGTAGGGCCCGATCTGGGCCGTCTCCTCGGCGTCGCCGCCGGGCTCCAGCCAGCTCCAGCGCAGCCGCGGGTGGCCGTGGTCGTGGAAGTGCGCGTGCGCGTCGACGAACGGCGGGCGCGCGGGACGGAAGCGGCTCATCGCGCGACCCCCGGGACGGTGCCGAGGCGGGCGCCGCCGTCGACGTCGAGCGTCAGCCCGGTCAGGAACGACGCCTGCTCGGAGATCAGGAAGAGGACGGCGTCGGCGACGTCGGCCTCGGTCGCGTTGCGCCCGAGCGGGTTCGTGCGCGCGGCCGCGACGGCGATCTGCTCGCGCGGGGCGCCGACGCGCTGCTCCTTCCAGTCGAGCACCTCCTGGCCCATGCCGGTCGTCGGGACGCCGACCGGGCAGACGCAGTTGGCCGTCACGCCGTCGGCGGCCAGCTCGGCCGCGAGCGACTCGGTCAGCCCGGCGAGCGCGAACTTCGAGGCGACGTACGGCGCCTGCTCAGGGAAGCCGCGGCGGCTGCAGTCGGAGCCGATCGTGACGATCCGCCCGCGGCCGCTGGCGCGCAGGTGCGGCGCGGCCGCCTGCGCGCTCAGGAAGGCGCCCTTGACGTTGACGTCGAGCGTCCGGTCCCACTGCTGCTCGGTGACCGTCTCCAGCGCGCCGATGTGGAAGACGCCGGCGGAGACGACGAGCGTGTCGAGCCGGCCGAAGGCGGCGACCGTCTGC
>DATIOB010000676.1:0-7933 GCA_035473605.1 Conexibacter sp. | reverse complement strand
TGGTCGTCAGCACTGAGATCGCGGCGCAGAGCGCGAGCAGGCCCTTGATGGCCTTCTCGCCATAACGTCTGGACGGCGCCGCGAGCGACCGGGGCGGACCTGCCGCCCCGGTCGCCGGGATGGCGCCGATGGAGTGTTTGGAGTCCATCGTTGCCTGACTCTCGTCGTGGTTCGAGCGTACCCGGGAGGGTCAGCTCGCCGATCTGCTCGCTTCGATCAGTCTTGCCAGCTCGGCTCTGCTCTCTTCGAGCTGCGCGTCGGTCAGGCCGATGAAGCCGACCTGCGGGGCGAACTCGTTGACGTTGTCGACGTAGTACTGCAGGAACGCGTCGACCTCGGGCCGCGCCAGCGCTCTCGCCGACGGGTACATGAAGAGGCCGCGGGCGAGCGGTCTGTAGGTGCCGTCCGCGACCGTCTCCGGGGACGGGGCGACGCAGCCGGCGCCGCCGTCGACCTCGAGCGCCTTCAGTCTGTCGGCGTTCTCCTCGAAGAAGGAGAAGCCGAAGTAGCCGATTCCGCCGGGAGCGCCGGAGACGCCCGTCACGGTCTGGTTGTCATCCTCGCCGACGTTGTTGTAGTCGGTGCGCTGGGCGCCCTCCTCACCGCCGATCTGCTCGGTGAAGTACGAGAACGTGCCGGAGTCGGTGCCTGGGCCGAACGCGGCCAGCTCGGCGTCGAATCTCGGGTCGGTGCCGGTGACCTGGTTCCAGTTCTTGACTCTCGAGCCGGGGCCCCAGATCTGTCTCAGCTGGTCGGTCGTGAGGCACTGGATCGGGTTCTCGGGGTTGGCGACGACGGTCAGCGCGTCGTTGGCGACCGTCAGCTCCTCCCATCTGACCCCGCCTCTGTCGCAGGCGGCTCTGGTCTCTTCGTCGATCGGGTCCGAGGCGTCGTTGATGTCCGTCTCGCCCTGGCAGAACTTCTCGAAGCCACCACCGGTGCCGGAGGTGCCGACGGAGATTCTGACGCCCGGGTTCTCGCCCATGAACTGCTCGGCCATCGCCTCCGTCAGGGGGGCGACCGTGCTGGAGCCGTCGATGCGGATCGAGCCGGAGAGGTCGCCGCCGCCGGAGGACTCGGTGCTGCCGGCGCTGGTCGAGGCGCTCGACGAGTCCTTGTCATCGTCGCTTCCACAGGCCGCGAGGCCCAGGGTCAGCACCATCGCGCCGCTCACAGCGGCGAGGCGCAGTCGGTTCACAAGACGCTCCTTTTGTCTTCTTCGTTGGTCAGCGTCGAGGCGACGTCCTCACCGGACGACTCGACACGTTGGGGGGAAAAGCGGTAACCGAGCCGGTAGTGGGTGTGGATGAACACCCATTCCGGCAGGGCCTTGTCGAGCTTGGCCCGCAGCTTGCGGACGTAGACGTCGACGGCGCGGTCGCTGGCGGCCATCGGCTGGCCCCAGCAGAGCTGGTAGAGGAGCTCGCGCGAGAGCACCTCGTCCGGGCGCCGCATAAGCTCCACGAGCAGCTCGAACTCGCGCGGCGTGAGGGGGATGACCTGCCCGTTGGCGCGTGCGGTGTACACGTCCGGGGCAACCTCGAGGGCGCGAGCGCGCAACTTCTCCTGAGGTCTGCG
Organism: Conexibacter sp.; assembly: GCA_035473605.1. Classification (GTDB taxonomy): domain Bacteria; phylum Actinomycetota; class Thermoleophilia; order Solirubrobacterales; family Solirubrobacteraceae; genus Conexibacter. The sequence continues at coordinate 6,355 of DATIOB010000676.1, read as the reverse complement.
TGACGTCACGACAGGCAGGATCGCTCCGTTGCGTGGTCACGGAGTTATCGAGTTGTGAACCGACCGTGAAAGGAATGTGGCCGGGGCAACCCCGGCGCCTCCACGCGGGCTTGCGCCCGGCGCTCAAGGAGGAGGCCTCCGCTGCCGAATCAATTCGAGATGGACCGATCTCGGGCGAGCGCACGGGAGACCAGGCAGCCGCCGGTCTCCGCCCGACTGCTGCGACGTTGGCGCCACTGGCGCGTCGGCCTCCCGACGGAGGTCGCGGCGCTCGGCGCGCTGCTGCTCGTGGCCGCGTTCTGCTGCCTGCTCGGCGTGCTCTTCCCGCTGACCGACAGAGCGCCGGTCGAGCTGGGCCGGGTGCTGGCGCCGATCGGCTTCGCGCTCGGGCTGGGGCTGCTCGTCGCCGGCGCCAGCGCGCCGCGCTGGGCCGTCCACGGCGGCGTCCTGTTCGTGACCGTCGGCGCGAGCGCGCTGATCAGCCAGTCGGCGACCAACGGCGGGCTGATGATGACGGCGTGGTCGCTCGCCTGGCTGGCGGTCTTCGTCGCGATCTTCTTCGAGCGGCGCGCGATCCGGCTGCACGTCGCGGCGATGACGGCCGGCCTCGGCGTCGCGATCGTCGTCGCCGACCTGCCCGGCACGCTGATCGAGTTCGTGATCATGTCGATCACGCTGTGGACCGCGGCGATCGCGCTCGGCTCGATCAGCGAGCGGCTGCGCTCGCAGGCCGAGGGCGACCACCTCACCGGGCTGCTCAACCGCAACGGCTTCACGAAGGCCGCGACGCGCGAGCTGGCGCTGGCGGGGCGCACCGGCAACCCGTTCGCGGTCGCGCTGCTCGACCTCGACGGCTTCAAGCACGTCAACGACGAGCACGGCCACGCCGCCGGCGACCGGCTGCTGCGCGAGCTGGCGCGGGCGTGGGAGCACGCGCTGCGCCCCGGCGACCTGCTCGCCCGCTTCGGCGGCGACGAGTTCGTCGCGCTCTTCCCGGCGACCTCGGCCCAGGACGCGGAGGTCGCGATCGAGCGGATGCGCGCGGCGCACGAGGGCGCCTGGTCGGCCGGCGTCACCGCGTGGCGGCAGGGGGAGACGCTCGACGTCTGCCTCGCGCGCGCCGACAGGCGCCTCTACGAGGCGAAGGCGGCCCGGCGCGGGGCCGTCGCCCAGCCGGCCGGCTGAACGGGGCGGCGAAAGCCGGCGCCGCGTCCGTGTGCGGACACGTGCTGCACAGGCCGGGGCTCGGTGCTACATTAGGGCCACCTACTTAGGGCGACCTAACCAAATGTCTGAGATCACGATCGAGCACACCGAAGACTTTCCCCTCGTCGGCTTCCGCGCCCGCCGCTGGCTGCGCTTCGAGCGCGACCTGCACGAGTGGCTGGAGACGCCCGAGGGACGCTTCACCGCATGGTGCGCACGCGAGCAGGTCGCGCATGCGCCCGCCGCTCCGCTCGACAGCTCCGATCCGTCGCGCTAGCGTCATCTTCCTGGAGGCGGCCGGCTGACGGTCGCGAAGCTTGGAAGGGAGCGCAGCGATGCCCACGACGCGGAACGCCTCGGCCGGAATCCTGGCCGAAAGACACGCCGCCAAGCGGCAGGAGATCGTCGAGCTGCTGACGCGCGCGTACTGGATGGAGATCGAGACGGTGATGAGCTATCTCGCCAACGCCGCCAACCTCGACGGGATCCGCGCCGACGAGATCGCTGAGGCGCTCAACGCCGACGTCACCGAGGAGCTCGGCCACGCGAGAGCGTTCGCGCAGCGGATCAAGGAGCTGTACGGCACGACGCCCGGCTCGATGGAGTTCAGCGCCGAGCAGAGCTTCCTGCAGCCGCCCGAGGACGCGACCGACGTCGTCACCGTGATCAAGGGCGTGATCGAGGCCGAGGCCGGCGCGATCGAGCACTACACGCGCATCATCGAGGCGTGCGACGGCGTCGACTGGGCGACGCAGGACATGGTGATCGACGTCCTGCGCGACGAAGAGGGTCACATGCGCACATTCGAGCGGTACCTCCGCGAGTTCGAATAGACGTCGCCTCGCCGCGCCTGCCGGCGTCCTCGCTCGCTCACGGGCTGGACGCCCGCAGCGCTCACTGCGTCCTTGGCAGCCACGACGATCCTTCCGTCTATTGGCGGAGCGCACGGGCTCGAAGAGCCACGCTCAGCTCGAAGCGCGCCTCGGGGTCGTCGAGCGCCTCGCCGAGCAGATCGCGCAGCTGCCGCAGGCGGTAGCGGACCGTCTGCACGTGGACGCCCAGCTCGTCGGCGATCGCCTGCGGCCGCGCCGGATGGGCCAGCCAGCCGCGCAGCGTCTCCAGCAGGCGCTCGCGCTGGGTCGCCGGCAGCGCCTCGAAGGCGTCGAGCCGCCGCGCCACGATCGCGCGCGCCAGCTCCGGCGCCGCGCCCAGCAGCAGGTCGATCTCGTGGTCGTCGCAGCGCAGCACGCCGTCCTCGGCGGCCGGCGCCTGCTCCAGCAGCGCGGTCGCTCGGCGCAGGCTGCGGGCGGCGTGGGCCGGCGCGACCGCCGGGCCGACCGCGAGCGGCGCCTCCAGCTGCTGCGCCCGCGCGGCGCGCAGCAGCCAGCGCTCGGACTCGTCGTCGTCGGCGACGACGAGCGCGCGTCGGCCGCCCTCCGCGGTCGCGGTCAGCACCCGCGCGGGGCCGGCGAGGCCGCTGCCCGGCGGCGGGTCGGCCGGCAGCGCGGCGACGGCGACGCGCACCCGCGGCGGCAGCGTCCATGCCGCCGCGGCGGCCGCGGCGGCGAGCTGGTCGGCGCCGCTGGGGCGGTCGCTCAGCAGCAGCGAGGCGAGCCGGTCGCGGCGCGCCAGCTCCAGCCGCAGCGTCTCGGCCTCCTGCGCGGTGAAGCCCTCGACCGCGGCGACCGACAGCTGGTCGACCGTCCCCAGCACCTCCGCGCCGAGCGCGAAGATCGCCTCCCGCGGCAGCGTGCGGCTGGCCGGGATCGCCTGCGCGCCCTCCCACATCGCCAGCCCGCCGAGGCGGTAGAAGGCGAGCAGCTCCGAGAGCGAGCGGCCGGCCGCCTGTTGCGCGCGCCCGTGGGCGACGAAGAGGCTCGGGTCGGGCGCCTGCCCGCCGCCGGCGTCGAGCCGCGCGAGGAAGAAGTCGACCGCGGCGCGCGCGCCGAGCCGCAGGTTGCGCAGCGTCGCGGCGTCTGGCGTCGCGCCGCTGCCCAGCGCGCTCGCGCCGGCCGTGCCCGCGCCCGCCGGGTCACCGCCCGGCCCCTCGGCCTGCACCCGCGCGAGGACCGCGTCGGCGAGCGCGTCGGCCTGCGCGCGCAGATCCCGTGCGACCCCCTGGATCGACCCGTCCATCGTGCCAACTTAGAGGAAAGCTATGAAGCGGGCGCCGCTTTAGGCCCGTTATCGCGTAGAAGCATGCGAGAAGCGCGCATAGCTTTCATGCCATGACCGCGACCGCACCGGCGCAGCACGAATTCTCCGAGCAGCAGATCGGCCACACGGAGCTGCGCGACACCTACCGGATCGACCTCCGACGCAGCGAGCGCGACGTCTTCGCCGACGCCCGCTCGCTCGACTGGAGCAGCCTCACGTGGCAGGACGTCGGCCGTCCCTACCGCGTCGAGAACTGGTCGAGCGAGAAGCTCGAGTGGGAGGCCCGCCACGGCGAGCCGCTGCCGGTCCCCGAGGCGTGGAGCATGTTCAACAGATCGTTCCAGTCGCTGTTCGACACGAACCCGATGCAGGCGCGGCTGGACGCGCTCAAGCGGGCCGGGCAGGCGGTCACCAAGCGCGAGCTGCGCGCCGCCTGGGAGGCGCTCAACGAGGTCGTCCAGTGGACGGTCTGGAACCGCGCCCAGCGCGTCGAGGACACGATCTGGGATCCGCGCGCGAAGCGCTCGCTGTTCGCCGGCCTCGAGGTCGACAAGCCGCGCATCCTCTTCCTCGGCGCCGCCGACGGCTACGAGGCGATGCTGCTGTCGGCGATGTACCCCGGCGGCGAGGTCGTGCTGGCCGACTACGACGAGTGGTGCGTCGAGGGGCGCTTCGGCGCCTTCCCGTCCGAGTACCCGTTCCTCGGCAGCGACCCGCGCACCGGCGGCGAGCGCGTCTGGTACCGCGACCAGATGAAGATCGACTACGTCGTCTCCGACATCCGCGACCTGCCGTACGGCAGAGAGTTCGACGTCGTCGTCTCGATCGGCCTGATCGAGCACTTCCCGGACGCGTACAAGCCGACCGCGTTCGAGTTCCACCGCCGCTTCGTCAAGCCGGGCGGCTACTGCGTCATGACGACGCCGCGGCTGCACCCGCGCACGCGGATGTTCTACCTGCTCTTCGGCGACCTCATGAACTTCAGCTACCGCGAGCTGATGGACGTCCGGCAGCTCGGGCTGTACGCCTGGGAGAACGGCTTCGAGGTCCTGCGCCACGGCCAGATCAAGACCCACAACGGAGTGATCTGCCGCGCGCGCTGAATCAGCGCGGCGCGCTGGGCTCTGGCGAAAGCATCGTCGTCGCTGGCAAGGACGCAGGGAGCGCTGCGGGCCCCGGCCCGTGAGCGACCGAGGACACCGCCAGCGGCGGCGAGGCGCCGCCAGAGATCAGCGCGTCAGCTCGTGCAGCTTGTCGAGCGACTGGCGCAGCAGGCGCGAGATCTGCATCTGCGAGACGCCGATCTCGGTCGCGATCTCGCTCTGCGTGAGGTCGTCGACGAAGCGCATCCGCAGGATCCGCTGCTCGCGCTCGGGCAGGTGCTTGAGCGCGGGAGCCAGCAGCGCGCGCGCCTCGGCCGCTCTGTAGCCCTCTTCGACGTCGCCGAGCGTGTCCGCGATCGTCGCGTCGCCCTCGTCGTCGCCGCCGGCCGGCGTCGCGAGCGAGAGCGCGGTGCGGTTGGCGAGCGCGCCGAGCGCCTCCACCACTGCTTCGAGGTCGGCACCGGTCCGCTCGGCCAGCTGGCGCGGCGTGGCGGAGACGCCGGTCTCGGTCTCGATCGCCTCGGCGGCGGAGCGCACCTTCAGCGCCAGCTCCTGCGTGCCGCGGGCGACGTGGACGCCCCAGCCTGTGTCGCGGAAGTGGCGCAGCAGCTCGCCGACGATCGTCGGCTGCGCGAAGGTGGAGAAGGAGTGGCCGCGATCGGGATCGAAGCGGTCGACGGCCTTGATCAGGCCGACCGACGCGACCTGCACGAGGTCGTCGAGGCTCTCCGAGCCGCGGCGGTAGCGGCGGGCGAGCGCACGGGCGAGCGGAAGATGCTCGGCGATCAGCGCCTCGCGCGCCTGCGTGTCGCCCTTGCGGGCGCGCGCTGCCAGCATCCGAGTGCGCAGCAGCGAGCTGGCCGGGCGCTTACGCGGCGCCTCGGTCGTCTTGGTTGCGAGATTCGTGGCTGGTCCCATGTGCCACACGGTTACCCATGGTCTGAACAGGTCAATCGCTATCGGCGCCGGGAATCGTCGCATCGGCGTCATCCCCCGCGGCGTCGGTCTCACCGGCCTCCGGGGCGCTGGGAGGCGCCAGCTCGAAGGTCAGGTGGACGCGCGTGGCGGCGCCGTCGTGGTCGAACTGCAGCGACGTCGCGACCGCGGCCATCAGCGCCAGACCCATTCCCAGCCCGGGGCTGTCCTCGCGCGGGAGCACCCCGCTGCCCTCGTCGGAGACGACCACCTCGAGCGTCCCGCCGTGCAGCTCGCACTCGATCGCGAGCGTCCCCGGCTCGGCGTGCTCGCGATAGGCGTGCACGACGACGTTGGAGCAGGCCTCGCTGACGGCGAGCGCGACGTCGGCGAGCACGCGCTCGGGGCCGCCGGCCGTCCGGCCCAGCTCGACGACGGCGTGCCGCACCTGCGGCACGCTCGCGGCGATGGCAGGCAGCGTCAGGCGCACGGCACTCGATGCTACCCAGGCGAGCCGTTCTGCCTACACCGGGTGCGCCATGCCGTAGATTCCCCGCCCGAGAGATGCCCGCCGTGAGCAACAGCGCCCCGCCGATCCTGTGGAGCCCCGACGCCGCGCGCGTCGAGCGCTCCCAGCTGACCCGCTTCACGCGCTGGCTGGCCGCCGAGCGCGGGGTCGAGGTCGACGGCTACGACGCGCTCTGGCGCTGGTCGGTCGATGAGCTGGAGCAGTTCTGGGGGGCGATCTGGGACTACTTCGAGGTGGTCGCGCACACGCCCTACGAGCGCGTCCTCGGCAGCCGCGAGATGCCCGGCGCGCAGTGGTTTCCGGGCGCGACGCTCAACTATGCCGAGCACGTCTTCCGCGGTCGCGCCGACGACGCCGTCGCGATCCGCCACGCGAGCGAGACGCGACCGCTGGCGGAGCTGCGCTGGGGTGAGCTGAAGGCGCTGACGGCGCGGATCGCCGCTGC
>DATIOB010000675.1:0-3352 GCA_035473605.1 Conexibacter sp. | reverse complement strand
GCAACGCGTTCCAGACCAACTCGACGCAGAACCTCGTTCCGATGAGCCCGAACGCGGTCACGTTCGCAGGCGGCGGCGGAGCGCACAGCAACGAGCAGCCCTACCTGGCGCTCAACTACATCATCGCCCTGCAGGGCGTCTTCCCGCAGCGCCCTTGAACGGCCTGCCCGGGTCGCGCGCGGCAGCGCCGCGCGCGACTCCGTAGTCCTCCGCAACGGCGCCACGGCGTCGGGCGGATGGCGGGCGCGAGCGCCGCTCATAACGTGCGCTGCCATGACCGCCCTGGAGCTCGCCCGACTGCAATTCGGCATCACCACGCTGTTCCACTACATCTTCGTGCCGATGTCGATCGGGCTCGTCGCCTGGGTCGCGTACTGCCAGACGCGCTGGTACCGCACGGGTGACGAGACCTACCTGCGGATGACGAGATTCTGGGGCAAGCTGATGCTCGTCTCGCTCGCGATCGGCGTCGTCACCGGCATCGTGCAGGAGTTCCAGTTCGGCATGAACTGGTCGCAGTACTCGCGCTACGTCGGCGACGTCTTCGGCGCGCCGCTGGCGATGGAGGGCCTCGCCGCCTTCTTCCTCGAATCGACCTTCCTCGGCCTGTGGCTGTTCGGCTGGGGCCGGCTGTCGCCGAAGGTCCACCTCGCGACGATCTGGCTGCTGTCGATCGGCACGCTGCTGTCGGCCTTCTTCATCCTCGCCGCCAACTCGTGGATGCAGCATCCGGTCGGCTACGTCCTCAACGAGACGACCGGTCGCGCCGAGATGACGTCGATCTGGGCGGTGCTGACCAACTCGACGCTGATGTGGGCCTTCCCGCACACGATCCTCGCGGCCTTCACGACCGGCGGCATGGTCGTGCTCGGCGTCAGCGCCTGGAAGATCCTGAAGGCCCGGCGGGCGGGCGGCGGCGCGGGCGGGGCGGGCGGCGCTGCGGGCGCGGGCGCGGTCGACGCGGTCTGGACGCGCTCGGCGAAGCTGGTGCTGCCGCTCGTGCTCGTCGCCGCGACGATCACCGCCTTCAGCGGTCACTTCCAGGGGATGCTGCTGGAGGAGCAGCAGCCGATGAAGATGGCCGCCGCCGAGGCGCAGTTCGAGACCGAGAAGCCGGCCGCCTTCTCACTGTTCGCGACCGGTGACCTCGAGAGAAACCCCGGTCACACGAACGTCAACCTGCGGATCCCGTACGCGCTCTCGTTCCTCGCGACCGGCTCGTTCACCGGCGAGGTGAAGGGCATCAACCAGATCCAGGCCGAGGAGGAGGCGAAGTACGGGCCGGGTGAGTACGCGCCGGTCGTCGCCGTCACCTACTGGTCGTTCCGCGCGATGGTCGGCGCCGGCTCGCTGATGATCCTCTTCACCTTCGTCGGCTGGCTGCTCGCGCGCCGCCGCCGGCTGGAGCGGACCGCCTGGTTTCTGAAGCTGGCGCTGCCGTTCGTGCTGCTGCCGCCGATCGCGAACATGAGCGGCTGGATCTTCACCGAGATGGGCCGCCAGCCGTGGGTCGTCTACGGCCTGCTGCGGACCGACGACGCCAACTCGCCGCTCGTCGGGCAGGCCTCGCTGTGGATCACGCTCGTCGGCTACACGCTGCTCTACGGCGTGCTCGCCGGCGTCGGCGGCTGGATCGCCGCGAAGGAGATCCGCCACGGCGCCGAGCCGCCCGCCGGCGACGACGCCGACACGGGGCCCGACGGCTCCGGCGGTCGCGCGCCCGACGCTGGGCCCGCCCGTCCCGACCTCGCCCTCACCTACTGACGCGCGGCTCGCTCGCCGCCTCCTTCCTGACCCCACCGGAGCTTGCCCGCCATGGACCCCACCACGCTCGAGACGATCTGGTTCCTGCTGATCTGCATCCTCTGGATCGGCTACTTCGTGCTCGAAGGCTTCGACTTCGGCGTCGGGCTGCTGCTGCGCGCGCTCGGCCGCGACCGCGCCGAGAAGCGCATGCTGATGCACTCGATCGGACCCTTCTGGGATGGCAACGAGGTGTGGCTGCTCGTGGCAGGCGGCGCGACCTTCGCGGCCTTCCCGGGCTGGTACGCGTCGCTCTTCTCCGGCGCCTACCTGGCGCTGTTCGTGATCCTCGTCGCGCTGATCTTCCGCGGCGTCGCGTTCGAGTTCTGGGGCAAGCACGACACGCCGCGCTGGCGCGCGACGTGGGAGTGGTCGCTGGTCTTCGGCAGCGCCGTGCCGGCGCTGCTGTGGGGCGTCGCGTGGGCGAACATCGTGCGCGGCCTGCCGCTCAACGCGAACCACGACATGACCGGCTCGTTCTTCGACCTGCTGTCGCCGTACGCGCTGCTCGGCGGCGTCGTCTCGTTGGCGCTGTTCACGCTCCACGGCGCGATCTTCCTGACGCTGCGGCTGGAGGGCGAGATCGCCGAGCGCGCCCGCGGGATCGCGCTGCGCGTCGCGCCGGTCGCGATCGTCGCCGTCGTCGCCTTCCTCGGCTGGACGCTGGCGGAGCAGGGCGGGGTCGAGTGGTTCTCGGCCGTGCTGGCGGCAGGCGCCGTCGTGCTCGCCGTGACGGTTCCGTTCCTCCTGGGACAGAACCGTCTCGGCGTGGCCTTCGGCGTCTCGGCCGCGACGATCGCGTTCACCTTCTGCGCCCTCTTCGCGGACCTGTTCCCGAACGCGCTGCCGTCGACGACCTCCGCAGCGAACGACCTCACGCTCGCCGGCGCCGCCTCCACGCCGTACACGCTGAAGGTGATGACGGTCGTGGCCGTGCTGCTGGTGCCGGTGATCCTCGTCTACCAGGCGTGGACGTACTGGGTCTTCCGCGCCCGGCTCGGCAAGGCCGACTTCGAGGAGGTCGCGAACCCGATCGACCTCGTCGCGAAGCTGACCGGCGGGACGCCGGGCGGGGGTGGGCCCGGCGCCGGCTCCGGCGGCTCCGGCATGGCCGGCGGCAGCCGCGGCGGGGCCGGCGGCGGTGGCGGACGCGGCGGCCCCGGCGGCGCGCTGCCCGAAGGCGGCGGCGCGGCCGGCGGGAGCTGAGCGCGATGGCGCCGCCGGTCGATCCCCGCCTGCTGCGCACCAGCCGCGCCGCGCGCCGCCAGCTCGCCGCCGCGACGGCGCTGGCGGTCGCCGCGGCGCTGCTCGTCGTCGCGCAGGCGGTGCTGCTGGCCGACGTGATCGCATCGGTCTTCATCGACGGCGCGGGGCTCGCCGACGTGCGCGGCGAGCTGGTCGCGCTGGTCGCGACGATGGCGGCGCGCGCGCTCGTCGCCGCCGGCTTCGAGCTGAGCGGCCGGCGCGGCGCCGCGCACGTGATGTCGGAGCTGCGCGAGCGGCTCGCCTAGCACCTGCTGGTACGGCGTCCGCTGCGGCCGGCCGAGCG
>DATIOB010000674.1:0-1705 GCA_035473605.1 Conexibacter sp. | reverse complement strand
CGGCGAGCGCCTCGCGGCGGAGCGCGCCGTAGGTCAGCACGTGCGCGATCACGCCGCCGTAGGTGAAGGAGCGCGGCGGCTCGCAGAGCGCGTCGACGAAGGCGTCGTCCCACGCGCCGCGCTCGCGCACGACGGCGACGGCGCGCGCGAAGGCGCGCATCGAGCGCTCGAAGCGGTCGAGCAGCTCGGCCGGATCGTCGGTGAGCGCGACCTCGTCACCCTCGGTCGCCGAGGCCGGCGCGGGCAGACCCGTCATCGCCGCGACCCACACCTCGGGCGCGCGCACGAGCCGCTGCGCCATCAGCTGCGCGCACGACTCCGCACCCTCGAAGGCGGCGACGAGGAAGCCGGGGCGCAGCGGGCGGACGCGCTGCTCGTGCGTGAGCGTCACGGTCGCGCGCAGCAGCTCGGCCGTACGCTCGAGGTGGTGGGCGAGCAGGCGGTCGGTCAGGTCGCGCGCCGGGCGGCCGCCGCGTCCGTCCGCGGCACGCGGCGCGCCTGCCGACCCGGCCGTCTCCTCCCCTCCCGGGATCAGCAGCCCGGCCGGCGGGTGGAAGCGGATGCCGTTCGGCGCCGGCAGCGCGAGCGGCACGTCTGCCTCCGCGAAGGCGCTCGGCGGGACGCCGTAGACACGTGAGAAGGCACGCGAGAAGGCCGCGAGCGAACCGTAGCCGGCGGACGCGGCGACCGCCGACGGCGCCGCGCCGGCGATGCGCAGCTGCCACGCCGCGCGCTCCAGCAGCAGCCGCCGCCGCAGCGCGACCGGCGACTCGCCGGTCGCGGCGGCGAGCAGGCGGTCGAGGTGGTCGCGCGAGAAGTGCGCGCGCTCGGCCAGCGCGCGACCGTCGGCGCCCGGCTCGTCGAGCGAGGCGAGGACGAGGTCGATCAGCTCGCGCAGGCGGTCGGCCATCGCGACATCCTCGCGCACGTCCTGCCCGCGCGCCACGGCAGGCGCTTGATCGATTTCGACCTCTCGCTCGACGGCCGCGGCGCGGCGCGCGAAGCTCGGACGATGTCCTCCTGGTCCGACTTCGAGACGGCGGCGCCGCAGCTCGCCGAGCAGGTCCGCGCGCGGCTCGACGAGCACGTGCACAAGACGCTGGCGACGATCCGCCGCGACGGCGCCCCGCGCATCTCCGGCAGCGAGACGCGCTTCGCGCACGGCGAGCTGTGGATCGGCTCGATGTGGCAGGCGCTGAAGGCCCGTGACCTGCAGCGCGACCCGCGCTACGCGCTCCACAGCGGCTCGTTCGACCCCTCCGAGTGGAGGGGCGACGGGAAGCTGGCCGGCGTCGTCGAGGAGGTCACCGATCCGGCGCTCGTCAGCGAGATCAACGGCGAGGCGGCGGCGCTCGGGCCGACCCACCTCTTCCGCCTCGAGCTGCGCGAGGTCAACCACCTCTCGCTGCGTGCCGACGGCAGAGCGATGGTGATCGTGAGCTGGACGCCCGACCGGGGCGTCCGCACGATCGAGCGGGAATAGGCCGCGCGGCGCCGCGCGGCCCCCGTTCCCCCAGCGACGCGGCGCCGCGCCCGCCCTCGTGGCGGGCGCGATCAGCGCCGTCGTCTCATCCGCCGGCGATCAGAGTCCGGCGGTGCTGCGCGTCAGCAGGTCGCCCCGCACCTGGCGGTCCGAATCTGCGACGGCGAAACGTAGATGTCGTCCGGCCCGGGTAGATAGTTGTAGTCCGGCGAGCGCAGAAAG
>DATIOB010000673.1:0-3531 GCA_035473605.1 Conexibacter sp. | reverse complement strand
GCTGCGCGCGCTGCTGACGGCGCGCTGAGCCCCACCGCCGCCTGTCTCCCGGTCGACCGCGGCCGGCCGGGAGACGTGCAGCGGGGCGGTGCCGACCGATAGCCTGCGGGCTTCCCCGCGTCCCGCAGCCATGGAAGGTGGAGCACCCGATGGACAGGATCGCGCCGCGCGCCGCGCGTCAGGGGCGGATTGTCGCCCCCGCCGTCATCGCGCTGTCCGCAGCGCTGGCCGCCGGGCCGCCGACCGGAGCCGCCGACGCCGCGCCGGTCGCTGACGCCGCCCGCTCCGCGCGCGGAGCGCTGGAGGTCCGCATCGACGGCCTGCCGTCCGGTCAGCGGCCCGTCGCGACCCTGCGCGGCCCGGGGCTGAGACGGGAGCTGCGCGCGGCGCGCACGACGGTGCGGCGGCTGCGCCCCGGCCGCTACGTGCTGACGCTGCGGCGGGTGACCTTCGCCCGCGGCAGCAGAGCGATCGCGAAGGGCTCGATCGCGCTGCCGTCGAGACGGCGGGCGACGGTGCGACTGCGGCGCGGCGGCGGCCGCACGCAGCTGCGCGCCGGCTACGGGATCGTGATGCGCGCCGGAGCGCAGCGCGCGCCGCGCCGGGTGACCGCGGTGCTCGGCGCGCCGGAGGATCCGTCGGGCCTGGTGCTGCCGCCCGGCGGCGCTCGTCACCGCGTCGGGGGCTACCTCACCTCGGGGCCGACGCCCGACCTGCCGCACGGCCTGATCGCGCGCGTCACGCGCGTGCGGACGGAGCGCAGACGGGTCGTGCTCGGCCTGCGCTCGGTGCCGGTCACCGAGGTCGTGCCCGAGTTCCACGGCTGGGCGCAGCGCGGTGCGCGGGCGGCGGCGCTCGGCAGCCACACGGTCGGCCGCGAGCCCGACGTCGGCAGCGTGCTGCGCTTCACGAAGTCGCTGCCCTGCCGTCTCGACAGCGACGTCAGACGGTCGCCCGGCCCAGGGCTCGAGATGGGGCTGCGCAGACCGCGCCTGGAGCAGCTGGAGTGGAGCGTGCTGCGGCCGCGGCTGCACGTCCGCACCTCCGGCGAGTGGTTCGTCGGCTGGACGCTGAACCCCGGTGACGCGCTCAGATGCAGTGAGACGCTCGCCGGCTTCACGCAGATCGTGCCCGTGCCGATCGGCCCGCTCGTCGTGCCGTTCTTCTTCGGCGCGAAGATCGCGGCGAAGGCGGCGATGACCCAGACCGGCGCGCGGGCCAGCGTCGACCACGCGGTCGCGCTGACGCTCGACATGGACACCGCGCGCGGCCCGTTGAACTGGCTGGAGCAGTCGGCCGCGCCGCAGACCCGCGTCGACGGTCAGGTCGCGCTCGACCTGCAGGCGTCGGCCGGCTTCTACGTCGAGGCCGGCGTCGGCGCGCCGCGAGTCGCCAACGCGCGCTTCGAGATCGGTCCCGAGCTGGTGCTGGAGGCGCCCGCCGACGGCACCTGCCAGGCACAGGCGAAGCTGTCGGCGAAGCTGATCGCCGAGCTGGTCGTGCAGACCTTCACGCTCGACGCCGGCAGCAAGACCTTCCTCGGCCCGATCGCGCTGCCGGGCTGCCGAGCGGTCGACCCGATCCTCGGCGACTGGCGCTACGCCGACGGCGGCGGCGACCTGCGGATCGAGCAGGCGGCCGGCGGCGGCTTCCAGGCGAGGGCGCTGACGCCGAACACGGTCGACGGCTCCGCCTGCCTCCACCGTCCGGTCGGCACCACGTTCGCGATCGCCGGCGCTGACGGCGCCTACACCGCCCCGTACAGCTGGTGGCGGCTGCCGGACTGCGTCCAGACCGACGCCGACCCCGCCGCGAGAATGTTCATCTCCGCCTGGAACCGCGACGAGATCGAGTTCTGCGGCAGCACGCCGCGCAACAGCGGCTGCGACACGCTCACGCGGATCAGGGTCAGGTAGGTGGACGCGATGTCAGCCGCCGCGACGACACCTGCGCAGGACCGCGCCCCGTACAGCCGCCGCCAGGCGCTGACGCTCGCGGTCGCGCAGGTCGCTGTCGGCGCGCTGATCGCCGGCCTCGTGGAGCTGGCGCTGTTCTACTCCGGCACCGACGACCCGCCGCCGTGGCCGGTGACGCTCTACGTCGCCGGCGCGTGGATCTACGTCGGCGCCGGCACGGTCGCCTGGCTGCGCCGGCCGGGCAGCCGGCTCGGGCTGCTGATGACGCTCGGCGGCTTCGCCTGGCTCGGCGCCGGGCTGGCGCACACCTCCGTGCCGGCGCTGGTCGCGGTCGGCAGCATCGTGCAGACGGTCCCGATCGCCGTCCTCCTGCACCTGCTGCTCGCCTTCCCCTCGGGTCGGCTGCGCAGCGGCGCCGAGCGCGTCACGGTCGCCGGGATCTACGTCGTCTCGCTCGTGCTGGAGGCGCCGCGCTACCTCTTCTCGCCCGGCCCGCTGCAGATCGACGAGCGGCCCGAGCTGCTCGACGTCGCGGTGTGGGTCCAGCGCGGCGTCGCGACCGCCTTCGTGCTGGTCGTCTGCGTGCTGCTGGTCCGGCGGCTGCGCGACGTCTCGGCGGCGCAGCGCCGCGTGCTGGCGCCGCTGTCGCTCTACGGCGTCGTCGCGGCGCTCGCGATCCCGCTCGGCGCCGGCATCGCCGACCTGCTCGGCCAGCGCGGCTCGATCGTGCTCAGCTGCATCCAGATGGGGCTGGCCGCCGGCCTCACGGTCGTCTTCGCGATCGCGGTCTCGCGCGGCGGCTTCGCGCGCACCGGCGAGATCGAGGAGCTGAGCCTGCGGCTGGGCGGCGAGGACGGCCGGCGCGAGGGACTCGCGGAGGTGCTCGGCGAGACGCTCGGCGACCCGACCGTCGAGCTGCTGTTCCGCGTGCCCGGCGAGCAGAGCTGGGTCAACGCCGCCGGCGTCGCGACGGTCCCGCCGGCCGCCAGCACCCGCCGCGGCGTCGCGCAGGTGCGGCTCGGCGGCGAGACGATCGGCGCGATCGTCTACGACGCGACGTTGCTGACGCGCTCCGACGAGGTGCGCGAGGCGGCGCAGATCGTCGCGCTCGCGCTCGACCGCGAGCGGCTGGCGGTCGAGCTGCGCGCCTCGCGCGCCCGCCTCGTGGAGGCCGGCGACGCCGAGCGCCGGCGGATCGCGCGCGACCTGCACGACGGGCTGCAGTCGCGGCTGGTGCTGCTGGCGGTGCAGGCCGGCGTCTCGCCCGGGACGAGCCCCGAGCTGCGCAAGGGGATCGAGGTCGCGATCGACGAGCTGCGCGCGCTCGTGCACGGCGTGATGCCGGCCGAGCTGACCGAGCGCGGCCTGCCCGCCGCGGTGACGGAGCTGGCCGACCGGATGCCGATCGACGTCGTGCTCGACGTCGCCGGCTTCGAGCGGCGGCCGTCGCCGGCGGTCGAGAGCACCGCCTTCTTCGTCACCGCCGAGGCGATGGTGAACGCGGTCAAGCACGCCCACGCGAGCGAGCTGACCGTGACCCTGGCGCGCGGGGCCGAGCGCCTCGGGATCGACGTGCGCGACGACGGGATCGGTGGCGCGGGCGGCGGCAACGGGA
>DATIOB010000672.1:0-9688 GCA_035473605.1 Conexibacter sp. | reverse complement strand
AGCCCGACACGACGATCTCCCCGCTGATCCATTCCGACCACCTCGCGCGCGTCGAGGCGTTCGTCGAGCGGGCGCGCGCGGCCGGCGACACGGTCGTGCTCGGCGGCGAGCGGGCCGGCGGCCTGCACTACGCGCCGACGTTGATCGAGCCGCGCTCCAACGACAGCGAGATCGTCCAGCGCGAGGTCTTCGGGCCGGTCCTGACCTTCCAGACGTTCGCCGACGAGGAGGAGGCGGTCGCGCTCGCCAACGGCACGCCGTATGGCTTGAGCGGGATCGTCTACACGTCGTCGATGGGCCGCGCCGACCGCATCGGCCGCGCGATCCGCGCCGGCGTCGTGTGGGTCAACACCTTCCTCGTCCGCGACCTGACGGCGCCGTTCGGCGGCGTCGGGATCTCCGGCATCGGCCGCGAGGGCGGCGACTACGCGCTCGACTTCTACAGCGACCTGAAGACGCTCCAGATCCTCGACGGCAGCGTGCGGTGAGCCTGACCGCGGCCGACATCGGCGCCGCCGTCGCGGCCGAGCGGGAGTGGATGGAGGAGCTGCTCGTGCGGCTCGTGGAGGCGCCGACAACGCTCGGCAACGAGGAGCCCGGCCAGGCGATCATGGCCGCCGCATTCGCCGACTGCGGGCTGGAGCCGCTCTCGGTCCCGCTCGACGCCGCCCGCCTGCGCGCCGACCCTGGCCACTCGCCGTTCTCGTGGAGCGTCGAGGGGAAGCGCAACGTCGTGGCGAGCTGGAACGGGCGCGGCGGCGGCCGTTCCTTGATCCTGAACGGCCACGTCGACGTCGTGCCGCCCGCGAGCGCCGCGCTCTGGTCCTCGCCTCCGTTCACCGCCCGCCGCGACGGCGACTGGCTCCACGGCCGCGGCGCCGGCGACATGAAGGCCGGCCTCGTGGCGATGACCGGTGCGATCCGCGCGCTGCGCCGCGCCGGCGTGCGGCTCGCCGGCGACGTGCAGCTGCAGTCGGTCGTGGAGGAGGAGTGCACCGGCAACGGCGCGCTGCAGTGCCTGCTCGACGGCCATGTCGCCGACGCCTGCGTGATCACCGAGCCGCACCCGGACCACTTCACCGTCGCGCAGGTCGGCGTGCTGTGGTTCCACGTCGACGTGCGGGGCATCCCCGCGCACGCGGCGCGCGCGTCGAAGCTCGGCTTCAACGCGATCGACGCGACCTGCACCGTGCTGCGCGCGCTGCGCGAGCTGGAGGCGGAGGCGAACGTCAGCCCGCCGCCGCCGTACGACGGCTTCGAGCATCCGATCAACCTGAACCCGGGGATCGTCGCCGGCGGCGACTGGACCTCGACCGTGGCGGCGGAGTGCACGCTCTCCTGCCGCCTCGGGCTCTACCCCGGCGAGGCGCCGGCCGCCGCGAGACGACGCGTGGAGGACGCGATCGCCCGTGCCGCCGCCGCCGACCCGGTCCTGCGCGACCACCCGCCGACCGTGCGCTACGACGGCTTCGCCTGCGAGGGCGCCGTCGTCGCGCACGACGAGCCGGTCGTGCAGGAGCTGTCCGCCGCCTACGCGCAGGTGCATGGAGAGGCACCGCGCCTCGAGGCGACGACCGCGACGACGGACGCGCGGCACTTCGTCCGTCACGGCATCCCAGCCGTCTGCTTCGGCCCGCGCGCGGAGCGCATCCACGGCATCGACGAGCGCGTCTCGCTCTCGTCGCTGGCCGAGGTCGCCCGCGTGCTGGCCGCTTTCGTCCCGATGTGGTGCGGGACGTCCAACGAGGAGGGCGCCGGCGCCTGAGCGCGCCGTCGTCACAAGGAGAGGTGAGTCATGTCGATCGCTGAGACGTCGTCGTCAGCAGCAACCCCGCCGCAGCCGGGCGGAGGGCGCCTGCACCGGCGCTCGCTGGGCACGTGGGACCTGGTCTTCTTCATCGTCGCCGCCTCGGCGCCGCTGACCGCCGTCGCCGGCGGCCAGGCGGCGACGTACCTGGTGACCGGGAACATGGGCATCCCGTTCCTGTTCATCCCGCTCGCGGCGGTGCTCGGCACCTTCGCCGTCGGGTACGCCGCGATGAGCCACTACGTCGCCGATGCAGGCGCCTTCTACACGTACGTCGCGCGTGGACTGGGCCGCATCCCGGCCGTCGGCGCGGCATTCGTCGCGCTCGTCTCCTACAACGCGATGCAGATGGGGATCTACGGCCTCTTCGGCGTCGCCTTCGGCGCCTTCATGGCCGACAAGGTCGGGATCACGATGGAGTGGTACTGGTGGTGCCTGATCGGCGGCGGGATCGTCGCCGTGCTCGGCGTGCTGCAGGTCGACCTCAACGCGCGCGTGCTCGCGGTGCTGCTGATCCTCGAGGTCGTCGTCGTGGCGATCTTCGACTTCGCCGTGCTCGCCGACCCCGGCCCGCAGGGGCTGACCTTCGAGGGCTTCAACCCGAGCACCGCGACCGGCACGGCGCTCGGCGCCGCGCTGACCTTCTGCGTCGCCTCCTTCGTCGGCTTCGAATCGGCCGCGATCTACTCGGAGGAGTGCAAGGACCCGAAGAAGACGGTCGCGCGCGCGACGCTGATCGGCGTCGCGATCATCGCCGGCTTCTACGCGATCTCCTCGTGGCTGCTGGCCGACTCGATCGGGCCCGACAACATCGTCAACCCCGAGGCGCTGATGAGACTCGGCTTCACGACGCCCGACGGCGCCGCGCCCGACCCGACGACGGTGCTGATAGGCGCCGGCACCGACCGCCTCGGCGCGTTCTGGGGCGACAGCGCGGCGCTGCTGTTCGCGACCTCGCTGTTCGCCGCCGTGCTCGCCTTCCACAACGCCGTCGCGCGCTACTTCTTCGCGCTCGGCCGCGAGGGCGTCTTCCCGTCGGTCTTCGCCCGCGTCAGCGGTCGCACCGGCGCGCCGTACGCCGGCTCGATCGCGCAGAGCGTGCTGGCGCTGATCGTCGTCGGCTGGTTCGCGATCGCCGGCAAGGACCCGGTGCTGCACCTCTTCACATGGCTGACCAACCTCGGCGCGCTCGGCGTGCTGCTGCTGATGGCGGTGACCTCGTTCGCGGTCGTCGCCTTCTTCGTCAAGCGCTCGGAGCTGGACGTCGGCATCTGGCGCTCACGCGTGGCGCCGGGCGTCGCGGGCGTGCTGCTGGTCGTGATCCTGATCCTCGGCCTGTCGAACTTCAACGTGCTGATCACCAGCGCGATCGACGCGCCGACCGACGACATGACGATCGTGCTGCCGGCGATCCTGTTCGGCGGCGGGCTGCTCGGCCTGCTCGTCGGCGCCTGGATGAAGTCTGCGCGGCCCGAGGTCTACGCGCAGATCGGCGAGCCGAGCCCCGAGGAGCGGCAGGGCTCCTGAAACACGACCGCCCCGCCAGGCACAGGGCCTGACGGGGCGGTTGCGGTGGGCGGCCTTCAGCCGCCCGCACGGAGTGCTTCCCGCGCGGGCGCGGCCGCTCAGACCTTTTCCGTCTCGCCGGTCTGCTGCTTGATCGCAGCCTCCAGCTCCTCCTCGGACTGCACGCCGACGTCGTGGCCGTCGAGCGAGATGTTCGGGATCACCCGGTCCATCCAGGCGGGCATCCACCACGCCTTGTCGCCGAGCAGCGTCACGACCGCGGGTGCGATCACGAGCCGCACGAACAGCACGTCGAGCAGGATCGCGAAGCCGAGGCCGATGCCGAACATCTTCGAGATCGTGTCCGACGTGAGGACGAACGCGAGGAAGACGGACGCCATGATCAAGCCGGCGAACAGGATCACCTTGCCGATCCGCGCGACGCCGTGCACGACGCTGTCACGCGGTCTGTCGCCGCCCTGGTACGCCTCACGCACGCGGGAGAGCAGGAAGACGTTGTAGTCCATGCTCAACCCGAACAGGATCGCGAACAGCATCACCGGGAAGAACGAGATGATCGGCACGTCGGACTCGGCGCCGATCACGCTCGCGCCCCAGCCCTTCTGGAACACGAGCGTCGTGACGCCGAACGCGGCGCCGACCGACAGCAGGTTGAAGACCGCCGAGATGAGCGGGATCCACAGCGAGCGGAAGGCCGCCATCAGCAGCAGC
This sequence comes from Conexibacter sp., assembly GCA_035473605.1. GTDB lineage: Bacteria > Actinomycetota > Thermoleophilia > Solirubrobacterales > Solirubrobacteraceae > Conexibacter. The sequence continues at coordinate 5,643 of DATIOB010000672.1, read as the reverse complement.
ACCGACAGGCCGATCACGATCGCGATGAACAGCGGCAGTCGTGAGGAGACCTTCGCGGAGAAGTCCTGGAAGCTGGCGGTCTGCCCGCCGACGTAGACGTTCAGGTCGGTGCCCGCGACCGCGGCCGGGATCGTGCTGTCGCGCATCCGGTCGACGAGCGTGGTCGTGCGCTCGTCCTGCGGCGCCGTCTTCGGCGTCACGAAGATCGTCGAGATCGCGCCGTCTCTCGACGCCGACGCCGGCGAGACGCTCTCGACGTCCGGATCGGCTCTGAGGTCGCCTTCGAGTCTCGTGAGCGTCGCTCTGACGTCCGCGCCTCTCGGGGTCTCGACCGTGACGAACAGCGGGCCGCTGTAGCCGGCGCCGAACGCCGCGTTGAGCTGGTCGTACGCCTTGCGCTGCGTGTTCTTCGCCGGCTGGTTGCCGTCGTCGGGCTGGCCGAGGCGCATGTCGAGCGTCGGGAACGCCAGCGCGAGCATCAGAATGCCGGCGAGGCCGATCGAGACGTACGGCCGCTTCGTGACCAGCGTGCCCCAGCGGGCGAGCGCCGCGGAGGGCAGCACGTGCTCGGGCTTCTTCGGTCTGAGCCGCTTCTTGAGGCCGCCGATCATCGCCGGCAGCACGGTCAGCGACGAGATGACGACGCAGGCCACGCCGATCGCGGCCGCTATGCCGAGCGCGCCGATCAGCGGGATGCCGATCGCGAGCAGGCCGCCGAGCGCGACGATCACGATCACGCCGGCCGCGACCACGGAGGCGCCGGAGGTCGCGGCTGACTTCGCCGATGCGTCCTCGGGCGAATCGCCCGCCGCGACCTGTTCTCGGTAGCGGCCGATGATCAGGAGCGAGTAGTCGATGCCGGCGCCGAGGCCGAGCATTATCGCGATCGTCGCCGCGAACTCGGGCAGGCCGAGCGGCTTGGCGAGGATCGCGAGCAGCAGCTGCCCGGTCATCACGCCGATCAGCGCGCCGATCAGGGTCGCCGCCATCGCGGCGCCGGAGCGGAACAGCAGCGTCAGCAGCACGATCGCGATCGCGACGCCGATCAGCTCGCCGACCGGCGCGTCCTGCTGTGCGGCGAGGTCGACGACCTGACCGCGCATCTGCACCTCGACGCCGTCTCTCTCGGCGGCGTCGCGGACGGTCGTCTCGAACGTCTCCGCGTCCTCTCTCTCCAGCTCCGTCGCCTCGACGTTCCAGCGCACGTCGGTCGTCGCGAGCCGGCCGTCTCTCGACGTCTGCTCGAACGGGTCACCGACCTCGGAGACGCCGTCCAGTCTTCTGACGTCGGCGAGCGCGCTCTCGATCGCGGCTCTGCGCGCGGGATCGGTGATCGAGCCGTCTCTGACGGTGAAGACGAGCTGCGCGTCGGCGCCGGCGAGCGACGGCGCATGCGCGCGGAAGAGATCCGTCGCCTTCTGCGATTCGGCGCCCGGGATCTTGAAGTCGTCGACCGGTGTCTCAGCGGTGCTGGACAGGAAGACGAGCGCGACGATCACGAGCAGCGCGCCGGCGAGGCTGCGCTTCCAGTGGGTTGTCATTGCACGCGCTATGCGTGCGAGGAACGACGACATTCCGTCTCCTGAGAGGGTCGGTGGCGGAGGGGGCGCCAGAAGCGCCGGCGGACGGTATCACAGAGCTTGTAAAATTGCAGGTGATGCAACTTTGCTTCGTCAGAAGAAGTGCATGACATGCGGTTTGCGGATAGGCTGAACCCATGAGCGCGTCCGAGAGCGACGGCGAGGAACAGCCGCTGGCGGCCGTCGAGCCGCTGCACGTGCCCGCCTGTCTCCCGCCCTCAGAGCGCCCCGGCCTGCGCGAGCGCAAGAAGCTGCGCACCTACGAGACGATCGCCGCGGTCGCGCTCGACTTGTTCGACAGACAGGGCTTCCGCGCGACGACGATCGCGCAGATCGCCGAGGCCGCCGACGTCTCGCCGCGCACCGTCTCCGCCTACTTCCCGGCGAAGGAGGACCTGCTCTTTCCGCACACCGAGGAGATGTTCGGCATCCTCGCCGACCGCCTGCGCGACCGTCCCGCGGGCCAGTTCGCGACCGAGGCGCTGCGGCTCTGGATCGGCGAGCTGTTCGACGTCAACGCCTCCAAGCTGGAGCACGAGCGCGAGCGGATGCGCCGCCGCGTGATCGACGCCGACGAGGCGCTGCTCGCCTACGAGCGCCAGCAGATGGGCAAGGGCGAGCGGCTGTTCGCGCACGCGATCGCGCGCGACCTCGGCACCGAGCCCGACGACGTCGCCGCGCAGCTCGCCGCGGCCGCCGCGGTCGGCGCGCTCGCGGCGATCGGCCGCGTCCACGACGAGCAGGAGCGCGAGTTCACCGATCCGGAGAGACACCGCGACGCCGCGCTCGCGCTCGTCGACCAGGCGATCGTCTTCCTCAGCGGCGGCATCCGCGAGCTGCGCGCCCAGCGCGGCGACCCGCCGCTGCGGGCGGCCTGAGCTCACCCCAGCAGTTCCGCCGTCTCTCGTGCGATGACATATTCCTCGCGCGCGCGGAGGGTTAGGACGCGGATCTTCGCCCCCTCCGACGACAGCTCGTGATCGCCGGGACCGTCGCCGCCGTTCGCCGCCGCGTTGCGCGCCGGGTCGAGCGCGACGCCGAGATGCGCCAGCCGCTGCGCGACCTCCGCGCGCAGCACGGGCGAGTGCTCGCCGATCCCGGCGCTGAAGACGAGCGCGTCGAGGCCGCCGAGCGCCGTCGTCATCGCCGCGACGCTGCCGGCGATCCCGCGCACGAAGACGGCGACCGCCAGCGCGGCTCGTCCGTCGCGGTCGTCGCCGTCGCGCGCGGCGAGCACCTCGCGCAGGTCGGCCGAGCGGGCGATGCCGAGCAGGCCGGCGCGGTGGTTGAGGCCGTCGTCGAGCGCGTCGGCGTCGAGGCCGGCGCGCAGCAGGTGCAGCACGACGCCGGGGTCGAGCGCGCCGGAGCGGGTCGCCATCGGCACGCCGTCGAGCGGCGTGAAGCCCATCGAGGTGTCGAGCGAGCGGCCGTCGCGCACCGCGCTGACCGAGCAGCCGCTGCCGAGGTGGCAGACGACCAGCCGCCGCGCGCCGTCTGAGCCGAGCAGCTCGCGCGACCGCTCCGCGCACCAGGAGACGTTGAGGCCGTGGAAGCCGAAGCGGCGGATCCCGTGCTCGGCCGCCCACTCGCCGGGGATCGCATAGGTCGCCGCGGCGGGGTCGAGCGTGCGGTGGAAGGCGGTGTCGAAGCAGGCGACCTGCGGCAGGTCGGGGAAGGCCTCGCGCGCGGCGTCGATCCCCTCGAGCGCCGCGCGGTTGTGCAGCGGCGCGAGCCGCGCCGCCTCCGCGATCCCCGCGCGCACGTCGTCGTCGACCAGCGCCGGCGCCTCGAAGCGGTGGCCGCCGTGGACGACGCGGTGGCCGATCGCGTCGACCTCGCGCGCGCTCTCGGCGAGCGCGCGCGTCAGCACGTCGCCGTGCTTTCCCGGCGAATCGCCCGGTTCCCAGCGTTCCTCACCGGTGCCGAGCACGGCTGCGTCGGGGTCGCGCGCGTCGCTGTCGATCAGCGCGTGCTTGAGGCTCGACGAGCCGGCGTTGACGACGAGCACGCGCATCGGCGAGCCCGCCCGCTCAGCCGGCCGGCGCGGACGGGACCGCCGTCGGCTCGGGCTCGGTCCAGACCCAGTCGCTCACCTCGGGCATGTCCTCCAGGTGCTCGCGCACGTAGGCGTGATGGCGCGTCAGCTGCGTCTCGCACCAGCGCTCCAGCGCGCCCGCGCCGGCCGGCACGCGACGGGTCCGGCGCAGCGCGTCGAGCACGAGGTGGTAGCGGCTCATCTCGTTGAGCACGACCATGTCGAACGGCGTCGTCGTCGTGCCCTGCTCGGCGAAGCCGTGGACGTGGAAGCGCGGCGCGCCGGGGCGGCCGTGCAGCAGCTGGTGCAGCGCGCGGGCGTAGCCGTGAAAGGCGACGACGACCTCGTCCTCGGCTCCGAACAGCTCGACGAAGCGGTCGCGGTCGAAGCCGTGCGGATGGACCTCCGGCGGGCTCAGCGCCATCAGGTCGACGACGTTGACGACGCGCACGCGCAGCTCCGGCACGTGCGTGCGCAGCAGCCAGGCGGCGGCGATCGTCTCCAGCGTCGGCACGTCGCCGATGCAGGCGAGCACGACGTCCGGCTCGTCGCCGGGGTGCTCGCTGCCGGCCCACTCCCAGATGCCGGCGCCGACCGCGCAGTGCGCCTTCGCCTGCTCCAGCGACAGGTACTGCAGCTCCGGCTGCTTGTCGATCACGATCAGGTTGACGTAGTCGCGGCTGCGCAGGCAGTGGTCGGCGGTCGACAGCAGGCAGTTGGCGTCCGGCGGCAGGTAGACGCGCACGACGTCGCCGCTCATCGAGATCATCGTGTCGATCAGTCCCGGTCCCTGGTGGCTGAAGCCGTTGTGGTCGTTGCGCCAGCAGGTCGAGGTGAGCAGCACGTTGAGCGAGGCGACCGGTGCGCGCCACTCGAGCGCGCGCGAGGCCTCGAGCCACTTCGTGTGCTGGATCGCCATCGACGCCGAGACCATCGCGAACGCCTCGTAGGTCGCGAACATGCCGTGGCGGCCGCTCAGCAGGTAGCCCTCCAGCCAGCCCTGGCAGAGGTGCTCGGAGAGGACCTCCATCACGCGCCCGCCGGGGCCGACCGCCTCGTCGTCAGGGCGCGCCTGCTGCAGCTCGCGGTGGGCGACCTCGAAGACCGGGCCGAGCCGGTTGGAGTTGGTCTCGTCGGGACAGAAGAGGCGGAAGTCGCGGCTCGTCTCGGTGCGCGAGAAGACGTCTCGCAGCAGCTCGCCGAGCTTGCGCGTCGACTCCGCTCTGACGGTCGCGGGCGCCGGGACGTCGATCGCGTAGGCGCCGTAGTCGGGCAGGTCGAGCGGCTTCAGCAGCCGGCCGCCGTTGGCGTGCGGGGTCGAGCCGAGGCGACGGTCGCCGGTCGGCGCGAGCTGCGCCAGCTCAGGCACGAGCGTGCCGTGCTCGTCGAAGCGCGTCTCCGGTCTGTAGCTGCGCATCCACGCTTCCAGCTGCGCGAGGTGATCGGCGTTGTCGCGCACGTTCGCGAGCGGGACCTGATGGGCGCGGAATGTGCCCTCGACCCGCTTGCCGTCGACGACCTTCGGCCCGGTCCAGCCCTTCGGCGTGCGCAGGATCAGCGCCGGCCAGCGCGGGCCGGCGGCGCTCGCGCTGCGGCTGTGCGCGCCGGCGCGCGCCTCCGCCTGGATCGCGCGGATCGTGTCGTATGCCGTGTCGAGCGCCTGCGCGAACTGGGCGTGGACTTCGCGCGGGTCGTCGCCGGCGATCTCGACCGGCGCCCAGCCGTGCGCGTGCAGCAGCTCGTGGACGTCCTCGTCGGGGACGCGGCCGAGCACCGTCGGGCCGGAGATCTTCGCCTCGTTGAGGTTGAGGATCGGCAGCACCGCGCCGTCGCGGCGCGGGTCGAGGAAGCGCGTTCCCTTCCACGAGCCCTCCAGCGGGCCGGTCTCCGCCTCGCCGTCGCCAACGGTGCACGCGACGATCAGGTCGGGGTTGTCGAAGGCGGCGCCGAAGGCGTGCACGAGCGCGTAGCCGAGCTCACCGCCCTCGTGGATCGCGCCCGGGACCGGGACGCTGACGTGGCTGGGGA
>DATIOB010000671.1:0-6864 GCA_035473605.1 Conexibacter sp. | reverse complement strand
CGCGCGAGGGCGCCAGACCGCCGGAGGCCGGCGCCGCCGACGGCGACGAGGCCGCGACGACGAGAGCGGTGTCGAGAGAAGCCGCCGACGACAAGGCCGCTGTCGCCTAGAACGGCAGTCCGTCGTGGCACCGTCAGGTGCAGCGGCGACCATGCAGGTCGATGCTGAAGCTGATCACAGGTCCGGCGAACGCCGCGAAGGCGGGCGCCGCGCTCGGCGCCTTCCGCGGGCGGCTGCGGCGCGACCCGTGGCTGGTCGTGCCGAACGCCGCCGACGTCGCCTACTTCGAGGCCGAGCTGGCCGAGGGGATCGCCGTGCGACGCGGCGGCCACGTCGTCACCTTCCCGGGGCTCGTGCGCGAGCTGGCGCGGCGGGCCGGCTACGCCGCGCGCGTCGTGACGCCGCTGCAGCGCGAGCGGCTGGTCGCCGACGCGATCGCGCAGGCGCCGCTGGAGGCGCTGGCGCCGATCGCCGGCACGCGCGGCTTCCTGCACGCCGCCGGCGCCTTCACCGCCGAGATGGAGCGCTCGCTGCTGACGCCCCAGCGGCTGACCGCCGCCGTGCGCGCGCTGCCGCAGGCGCCCGCGACGCTGCACGAGGTGGCGGCGATCTACGACCGCTTCGCGCGCGGGCTGGAGCGGCTGCAGCGGGTCGACGGCGACCTCTTCGCCTGGCGTGCGCTCGACGCGCTGCGCGCAAGGCCGTCGGCGTGGGGGGAGACGCCGGTCGTCTTCTACGGCTTCGACGACTTCACGCGGATCGAGCTGGACGCGATCGAGACGCTCGGCAAGGTCGTCGGCGCAGAGGTGCTCGTCTCGCTGACCTTCGAGCCGGGCCGCAACGCCTTCGCCAGCCGCGCCAGATTCGCCGAGGAGCTGGCGCAGATCGCCGACGAGGTCGAGCGGATGCCGCCGTTGGACGACTGGTACGACGACGCCGCCCGCGGCCCGCTGCACGCGCTCGAACGCGGCCTCTTCGAGCCGGCCGCCTTCACCGCGGAGCCCGGCGAGGCCGCGGCGCTGCTGGTCGCCGGCGGGGAGCGCGCGGAGGCGGAGCTGGTCGCCGCCGAGGTCCTGAGACTGCTCGGCGCGGGCGTGCCCGGGGACGAGATCGCGGTCGTGCTGCGGACGCCGGCGCGCAGCGCCTCGCTGCTGGAGCAGGTCTTCGGCGCCTACGGGATCCCGCACGCGCTCGACTGGCAGGTGCCGCTGTCGCACACCGCGCTCGGCCGCGGGCTGCTGGCACTGGCGCGCTGCGCGCTGCTGCCGGAGGAGGCGCGCCCGGCCGACCTGCTCGCCTACCTGCGCACCCCGGGCCGGCTCAACCGCCTGGAGCTGGCCGACCGCCTCGAGCTGACCGTCCGCCGCCACGCGATCGTGCGGCTCGACGGCGCCCGCAAGGCATGGGAGGAGGCGCCCGGCGGCTGGCCGCTGCGCGAGCTGGACCGGCTGCGCGGCGCCGCCGCCGACGGGCCGGGGGCGCTGCTGGGCGCGCTCGCGCGCGAGGCGCGGGCGCTGTTCGTCGCGCCGCACAGGGGCGCGGCGCGCGTGCTCGACGCCGCCGAGGAGGCCGACGCGCGTGCGCTCGCGGCGCTGCTGAGAGCGCTGGAGGAGCTGCGCGAGCTGGCCGCCGCCGAGCCGCGCCGCGCCGCCGAGCTGCTCGGCCCCGAGCCGCTGCTGGCGGCGCTCGGGGAGCTGGAGGTGTCGCTCGGGGAGCCGCCGCGGGCCGGCGCGGTGCTCGTCTCCGATCCGCTCGGGATCCGCGCCCGCCGCTTCGACACGGTGATCGTCTGCGGCCTGCAGGAGGGCGAGTTCCCGCGCCCGGCCCACCCGGAGCCGTTCCTCTCCGACGACGTGCGGCGCGAGCTGAACACCGTCGCCGGGCTGCGGCTGGCGCCGCGCGAGGACGCGCTCGCCGACGAGCGCTACCTCTTCTACGCGACCGTCTCGCGCCCGCGGCGGCGGCTGCTGCTGAGCACGCGCGACGCCGACGAGGACGGCAATCCCGCGCTGCCGTCGTTCTTCGTCGACGACGTGCGCGCCGTGCTGCCGGGGCTGCCGGAGCGCCACCGGCCGCTGTCGTCGGTCACCTGGCCGCTGGCGGAGGCGCCGACGGAGGCTGAGCGGCTGCGGGCCGAGGCGCTCGCCGGTCCGCGCGTGGAGCCGCGTCCGATCGCGTCGCTGAGCGCCGCCGCGACGGCGCGGCTGCGCCAGCGCGAGGTGCTGTCGGCCGGGGCGCTGGAGAAGTACGCCTGCTGTCCGGTGCGCTGGTTCGTCGAGAGCGAGCTGCAGCCGGCGCGGTTCGAGCCCGATCCCGAGGCGATGACGCGCGGCAGCTGCATCCACGCGGTGCTGGAGCGGTCGCTGGCGCAGCTCGACTGGCCGCTGCCGCTGGAGCGCTTCGAGGAGGTCGAGGCGGTCGTGCGCGCGGCGGTCGCGATCGAGTCGCCGAGATGGGTGCTGGGCCGCGGCGCGGCGGCGCAGGCGGCCGCCGCGCACGAGATCGTCGCCGACGTGCTGCGGCTGCTGCGCCACGAGGCGGAGGCCGGCGGCGCCTTCAAGCCGGCCGAGCTGGAGCTGCAGTTCGGGATGGGCAGAGAGGGCGGCCTGCCGGCGCTGGAGCTGCGCTCGGCGGAGACGGCGGGTGCGGACGGCGGGCTCGGCGCGCCCGAGGACGAGCCGCTGCGCCTGCGCGGCGTGATCGACCGCGTCGACCTCGACCTCGCCGGCCGCGCGCTCGTGCGCGACTACAAGAGCGGCCGGCCCGGCAGAGGCTGGGCGGTCTCCAACTGGAGAGCCGAGGACCAGCTGCAGGTCGCGCTCTACATGGTCGTCGTGCGCGAGCTGCTCAGACGCGAGCCGGCCGGCGGCGTCTACCAGCCGCTGCGCGGCGAGGAGCTGCGCCCGCGCGGCCTCGTGCGCTCCGACGTCAACGCCGGCAGCGACCTCTTCAGAACCGACCGTCGCAGCGAGCAGGAGCTGGAGGAGGAGCTGGCGGCGGCCGCCCAGCGCGCCTGTCAGCTCGCCGTGCGGCTGCGCGCCGGCCGCCTGGAGCCCTCGCCCGACAGCTGCGGCCGCGACGGCTGCGCCTATCCGGGGATCTGCCGGGTCGTGGACCAGTGAGCGCCAGCGTTCCCTTCACCAGCGAGCAGCAGGCGGCGATCGACCATCGCGGCGGGCTGCTGCTGACCGCCAACGCCGGCTCCGGCAAGACCTCGGTGATGGCGGAGCGGTTCGTCCGCGCGGTCCGCGCCGACGACGTCGACGTCGCGCGGATCCTCGCGATCACCTTCACCGAGAAGGCCGCCGCCGAGCTGAAGGCGCGTGTGCGCGGCCGCTTCGAGGCGCTCGGCGACCCTGAGCGCGCCCGCCAGACGGAGGGCGCCTGGGTCTCGACGATCCACGGCTTCTGCGCGCGGCTGCTGCGCACCCATCCGCTCGCCGCCGGGATCGACCCGCGCTTCGCCGTGCTCGACGAGAACGCCTCCAGAGCGCTCGCCGCCGGCGCCTTCGACGCCGCGCTCGACCGCCTCGCCGACGACCACGGCGACGCCGCGCTCGACCTGATCGCCGCCTACCGGCCCGGCGACCTGCGCGAGGCGATCATGGCGCTCCACGGCGAGCTGCGCAGCCGCGGCGAGGAGCGCCCGGCGCTGCCGGAGCCGCGGCCGGCGCCGCTGGAGCCGGCGCGCGCCGCGCTGGCGATCGCGCGCGTGCAGGCGGAGGCGGAGGTCGCGCTCGCCAGAGACGGCAGAACGGTCGACCGCGCACGTCTGGCACTGGCCGAGTGCGGGCTGCTGCTCGACCGGCTCGCGGCGGCCGGACCGGAGGCGACGCCGCCGTCGCCGAACGCGGTCCTGAAGCTGGCGCTGCCGAGAAACGGCAGAGCGCTCGCCGGTCCCGGCTGCGAGGGCTACCGCGACGCTCTCGGGAGCTACGCCGACGCCTGCGCCGACGCCCACGGGCTCGCGGTGCACGCGCTGCTCGACGCGCTGCTGCGCGACTTCGGCGCGCGCTACGAGGCGGCGAAGCAGGCCGCCTCGGGGGTCGACTTCGAGGATCTGGAGCTGCGCGCCAACCGGCTGCTGCGCGAGCACGACGACCTGCGCGCCCGCTACGCCGAGCGGTTCGTGCACGTGATGGTCGACGAGTTCCAGGACACCAACCCGCTGCAGCTGGAGCTGCTGGAGCGGGTCGCGGGCGATCGCCTCTTCACCGTCGGCGACGAGCTGCAGTCGATCTACGGCTTCCGTCACGCCGACGTCGAGCTGTTCCGGCGGCGGCGCCGCGCGCTCGCCGAGCATGGCGGCACCGCGACGCTGGCGACCAACTTCCGCAGCCACGCGCAGATCCTCGAGACGCTCAACGTCGCCTTCGCGCCGCGCTTCGGCGAGAGCTTCACGCCGCTGGTGCCGGGGCGCACCGAGAAGGAGGACGCGCTGCCGGTCGCCGGCCCGCGCGTCGAGCTGCTCGTCGTCGACCTCAGAGCCGACTGGGCGGGCGCCGGCCTGCTGCCCGAGGGGATGGCGGCGCCGGCGCCGCTGTGGCGGATCGCGGAGGCGCGCGCGCTCGCCGCGCGCGTGCGGGCGCTGCTGGACGGCGGGCGCCGTCCCGGCGAGATCGTGCTGCTGCTGCGCGCGACCGGCGACCTCGCCGTCTACGAGCGCGCGCTGACCGACCTCGGCGTCCCGACCTACGTGATCGGCGGGCGCGGCTACTGGTCCCAGCAGCAGGTGCGCGACCTCGTCGCCTACCTCGGCGTGCTCGCCAACCCGCGCGACGGGGTCGCGCTGCAGACGCTGCTGGCCTCGCCGCTGGTCGGGCTCTCCAGCGACGGGCTCGTGCAGGTCGTCGCGACCGCCCGCGCGCTGCGCCGCGACGACGAGGTCGACCCGTGGTGGGTCGTCGCCTCCTCCGAGCAGCTGCTGGAGGCGCTGGAGCCGGACGACCGCGCCCGCATCGAGGCGCTGCGCACGTGGCTGCCGGCGGAGCGCGCCAGCGCGCCGCGCCACTCGCTGGAGACCCTGCTCGACCGCGTGCTGGAGCAGACGAGATACGACCTCGAGCTGCTGCGGCTGCCCGGCGGCGAGCGGCGGCTGGCGAACGTGCGCAAGCTGATGCGCCTGGCGCGCGAGCACGAGGCCGACCACGGCCGCGACCTGCGCGGCTTCGTCGACCTCGTGATGCAGCTCGGCGGCGGGCTCGACGGCTCGCGCGAGCAGGACCGCGAGAGCGAGGCGCCGGTCGAGGGCGAGGCGCTCGACGCGGTCCGGCTGATGACGATCCACCGCGCGAAGGGGCTGGAGTTCCCGGTCGTCTGCGTCGCCGATCTGGGACGCGGCTCGCCGGCTTCCAACGACGTCGTGCGGGTCGGCAGAGACGGCCGCGTCGGCCTCAAGCTGCGCGCGCTCGACGGCGGCAGAGCGCAGCCGGCCTTCGCCTACAAGGCGATCGGGGAGGCGCGGGCACGCGCCGAGGCCGACGAGGAGGCGCGTCTCTTCTATGTCGCGATGACGCGCGCGCGGGAGCAGCTGATCCTCTCCGGCGCGATCGCGACCGAGCCGTGGCCGACGTGGAGAGCGGGCTGCCCGCCGCTGACGTGGATCGGCCCGGCGTTCGTCACGGAGATCGCGAGACTGGCGCTGCCGGAGGCCGAGCCGCGGGGCGTCGTCGAGGCCGGTCCCGGCCTCGACGTCGCCTACGCGATCGTGCGCCCGGCGACGCTGGAGCCGCCGCCGAACGCCGCCGGACGCGATGACCGGCGCTCTGTTCATCGAGGAGCTGAACGAAGCGCCGCTGATCCCGCGCCAGCGGCGGCCGCGCCGCCGACGGCTGCGCCTGCCGCTCCGGTCCAGACGCTCTCCTACACCGCGCTCGAGCAGCACGCCAGATGCGGCTACCGCTTCTACCTCGAACGGGTGCTGAGACTGCCGCCGACCGACGCGGTGCAGGGGCAGCGCGGGGGAGGACACCTGCTCGGCACGACCCGCGGCACGATCGTCCACCAGCTGCTGGAGCAGATAGACCTCGTCCGCGCGCAGCCGCCCGACGCCGAGACGGTCCGCCGCGCCGCCGTCCGCGCCGGCGTCGACCCGAGCGCGCGCGAGCTGGACGAGCTGCGCGCGCTGGTCGTCAGATTCCTCGCCAGCCCGCTGCGCGAGCGGCTCGCCAGAGCGGAGGGTCTGCGCCGCGAGCAGCCGTTCGCGTTCGCCTTCGGCGGCCTGCCGCTGGTCGGCGTCTTCGACGTGATCGCGCGCGAGGGGATACGGACGCTGATCGTCGACTGGAAGTCCGACCGCCTCGGCGGCGCCGATCCGAGCGAGCTGGTCGCGCGCTCCTACGGCCTCCAGCGCGCCGCCTACGCGCTCGCGGCGCTGCGCGACGGCGCCAGCGAGGTCGAGCTGGTCCACTGCTTCCTCGAACGGCCGGACGTGCCGGTCGCCGCGACCTTCCGCCCGCAGGACGCGCCGGCGCTGGAGGCCGAGCTGCGGGCGCGCGCCGACGCGGTGCTGCGGCGCGAGTTCGAGGTCGCGCCGGAGCCGGGGCCGCGCCTCTGCGACGGCTGCCCCGGCCGCGGCACGCTCTGCTCGTGGCCGCTGGAGATGACGCAGGGCGCCGCGCGCGAGGGGCAGCTCTTCTGAGCCGAGGTGGACGGCTCGCTACGCTGAGGCGATGCTCCGTCGAGACCAGCCCCACGGCGACAGAACCGAGCTGAGCGAGATGCTGCGCAGACTCAGCAGAACCGGCGGCTCGGTGACCGTGTCGCTCGGCGGCGAGACGATCGCGCGCGTCGATCCGAGACCGGTGAAGCCGAGCGGCGCCGAGCCGGCGGTGCAGCCGCCGCCCGGCGACGACGCCGCGTAAC
>DATIOB010000670.1:0-2555 GCA_035473605.1 Conexibacter sp. | reverse complement strand
GCAGCGGCGCGACGCCCGTTCCGGTCAGCGAGACCGTCCGCGGGCTGCCGGGCGCGTCGTCGGCGATCGACAGCGTCGCGCTCGCCGCGCCCTCGGCGGTCGGCGCGAAGCCGACGCGGACGAAGCAGCCCGAGGCCGGGGCGATCGTTCTCCCCGAGCAGGTGTCGAACACGATCGCGAACTCGCCGGGATCGGCGCCGGTCAGCGTCACGCCGCCGGCGGCGATCGCGGCCGGGGCGGCGTCGGGTCCGCTCGCGGTGTTGTCGACGAGGAAGTCCTTGAGCGCGGGCGACCCCCCGACCCGCTGCTCGCCGTAGTCGCTGCCGGCGGGCGCGGTCACCGACACCGCCGCCTGGGTCCCGCGCCCGCTCAACGTCAACGACTGCGGGCTGTCGGTCGCGTTGTCGGCGAATCTGACCGACGCGCTCTTGCTGCCGACGGTCGTCGGCGTGAACGCGATCGTCACCTCGCAGGTCGCGCCGGGCGCGACCGACTGCCCGGAGCAGCCATCGGCGGCGATCGAGAACTGGTTCGCGTTCGCGCCGCTCAGCGTCACCGCGCCGCCGCCGAAGGTCAACGGCGCGGCCGTCGGCCCGCTCGCGCTGTTGGTGACGGTGACGGTCTGCGATCCGCTTCTGCCGAGCACGACGTTGCCGAAGGCCGGCGCGCTCGGCGACGCGCTGAAGGCCGGCGCGGTCACGACCAGGCCCTGCGGCCAGTCGAGCCCCGTGATGAAGTCCGATCTGCCGCTGCCGTTGGAGATCAGCGCGCGGCCGATCCGGTTCGACATCGGCTCGGTCCAGTAGACGTAGCCGTTGCTGACCGCGACGCCGTCGGGCCGGTCGGAGGTGGAGCGCCACAGCCAGTTGGCGGAGAAGCCGTCGGTCATCACGCGCCCGATCGTTCTCTGGCCCGTGTTCGCCCAGTAGATCCAGCCGCCGGCGACGGTCAGGTGCTGAGGCGTGTCGAGCCCCTGCAGGAGCGTGAGGTCGACCCCGCCGCCGTCCAGGTTCGCGCTGCCGATCGTCCCGAGGTTGGTGTCGGTCCAGTAGACCTTGCCGCCGTCGACCGCGACGCCGCCGGGCGAGCCGCCGCCGGCGGTCGCGATGAAGTCCGGGTCGACGCCGCTGCCGTCGAGGTTCGCGCGCCCGATCCGCGCGTCGTTGGGCGCCGCCCAGTAGAGGTGGCCGCCGTCGATCGCCAGCGCCGAGGTCGTCTGCCCGGTCGTGACGAAGTTCTCGTCCACGCCGCTGCCGTCGAGGTTCGCGCGCGCGATCCGGCCTCCCCACAGCGACCAGTAGAGGTGGCTGCCGTCGGTCACGACGCCGCCGCCGAGCGTCGCTCCGGCCGGCGTGAAGCTCTTGTCCACGCCAGTGCCGGCGGTGGCGGCGCGGCCGACCGTTCTGGTGTCGTTGTTGACCCAGTAGATCTCGGCGTGAGCGGCCGAGGCGGAGCAGGCGAGCAGGCAGAGCGCGCTCGCGAGCAGCGCGAGCAGGCGGCGGGCGAGCGGAGGCATCCGCTCAGCCTCCCGCGCGCGCCCGTCCCTGTCATGAGTGGCCGCTACTCATCTTTTGCGCCTGGCCGCGCTCGAATAGGGGTGAAGTCACGGGTGGTCACCTGATGACGTCGGGGGGTCCCGGAGGCGAGCATCACGGCATGACCATCCTCGGCCCTTCCCGCCCGTGCCGGCGCTGAGCCGGCGGCGCGCCAAGCGCCTGCGCCGCGCGCTCGCGCCGCAGCGCGAGCGCGTGCGCAGATCGCTGCGCACGACGCTGCAGGCGCAGCAGCGCGCGCTGCGCACCAGACCGGCCGACCCACCGCCGGTCGCCGGCGCCGCGACGCTGGCGCGCACCTTCGGCGACCTCGAGCGCGACCTGCGGCGCCGGGCCGGCGGGGATGCGCAGATCGTCGCCGCCGCGCGCGGCGTCGGCGCGCTGGCGGAGGCGTACAGAGACCTCGCCGCGGCGGCGCAGACCGACGACCTGCAGGCCGCCGCGCGGCTGACGCGCCGCAGCGTCGCGGCGCTGAGACGGGCGGAGCGGGAACGCGGGAGGGCGCGCGATGCCTGGCCGCTCTGAGCCCGACCGCTCCGGCCGCCTGCTCGACCGCGCCGCGCGCGCGGCGGCCGGCGGCATGACGCGCCGGGACCTGATCCGCATCGGCGCGGGTGCCGCGGCCGCCGCCGCGCTGCCGCGCGCCGTCTGGCCGAGCGCGGCGCCGGCGATCTCCAGCACCGGGCAGTGCCCGCAGGTCAGAAGAGGCGTCTGCCCGCCCGGCCACGACACGGTGCCGTGGAGACCCGGTGCCAGACAGACGATTCCGAGCGGCGTCACCGCGACCTACAACGGCTGCGGCGCCGAGGGCGGGCTGAAGCTGCCGTTCGTCGGCGGCGTCGACCCGGTCCCCGACACGCCCGGCGGCGTCGACTTCTTCTATGGCTGCAGAGAGCACGACTGCTGCTACGGCGTCTGCGGCGCCAGCAAGGACGCCTGCGACGACGCCTTCCTCGCCGACTCGATCAAGGTCTGCACCGAGGCCTTCGACGACTCCTGGAA
>DATIOB010000669.1:0-13175 GCA_035473605.1 Conexibacter sp. | reverse complement strand
CGCCGTCGCCCGCGCCCGGCGGCGGGAGCGGCTCCGGCCGCAACGGCGCCCGCGGCACCGTCGACAGCGACGACTTCGCGGTCGTGCAGCAGTGGGCGACGACGCTCCAGCGCGGCGACGTCGAGGGTGCGGCGCGGCTGTTCGCGCTCCCCAGCGCGGTCGCCAACGGCACCAGACCGATCGCGCTGACGACGCGCGCGCAGGTGCGCGCCTTCAACCGCACGCTGCCGTGCGGCGCCGACGTGCTCTCCGCGAGAGCTGCGGCGCGCGGCTTCTTCGTCGTCACCTTCCGCCTGACCGAGCGGCCCGGCGGCGACTGCGGCAGCGGCACCGGCAACACCGCCCGCGCCGCCTTCCACGTCACCGACGGGCTGATCGACCACTGGCTGCGCGTCGAGGACCTCGACGCGCTCGGCGTCGCGCCTGGGACTCCGTCCTAGCGCGCGTACAGCAGCTGGTTCGAGGCGCCGAGCACGAGCAGCCAGCTCGCCGCCGCCGACGTCGGCCAGGTGTGGAACTCGCCCCACTTGGTGCCGTCGATGTTGCGGTCGGCGCCGATCGGCGCGACGGCGCCGTTGTCGGTCGAGGCGGTCAGCTGCGCGACGGCCGTCGTCGTCGCGGGGCTGGAGACGCCGAGCCGCTTCAGCGCAAGCGCCGCCTCGAATGTTCCCTCGCTCCAGACGACGTCGGGGCTGCCGGCGTCGAGATACGGTCTGTAACCGCTGTAGGGGCCGGCGCCCGCCGCGGTCTTGCGCGGCGCGATCAGGAAGCCGCCCTGCGCGAGGTTGGTCGCGACCTGCGTCGCGCGACCATCGCCGCGCAGCTGCAGGTACAGCGCGCCGAGCGCCTGCACGTCGGTCGGGACCGCTCTGTCGCCGACGCCCGCGACGAAGTAGGCAGCGGCGCCGTTCTGCACCAGCGTCATCGACAGCACCGCGTTGCCCATCGTGTTCTGGATGGTGTGGAGCTGGTTGCCGGTCCAGTCGCCCAGCTTCTTCGTGCCCGTGCCGATCTGGTCGACGATGTCGCGCAGCAGCCCGATCGTCAGCAGGTTGTGCTGCGTCGAGACCCACGCCACGTCGCCGCCGCCTCTGACGAGGCCGTCGCCGGTGCGCAGCGCCAGCAGATGGTCGAGCACGCCCTCGATCAGCTTGTCGTAGCGCGAGTTGCCGTACTGGCGGCGGTAGGCGGCGGCGGCGAGGCCGACCCACGCCATCGCGCCGCTGCGCGCTCTGCCGGCGCCGATGCCGGTCTCGACGTTGTAGGCGAAGTCGAGCGAGCCGTCGGCGAGCTGGAGCGCTCTGAGCTGGTCGAGCAGCTGCTCCGCCTGGGCGCGCGAGCCGACCGAGAGGAAGGCGAAGACGGCGAGCGCGTTGTCGTACGTCCACGAGTAGTTCGCGAGGCTGGCATAGCTGGTCTCGCCGGCCGGGATCTCGAACGAGCGCACGAGCAGGAGGCGCTCCTGCGCGGCGCTGCCGGGAGCGGCGGCCGCAGCGAAGGCGAGCGGCGCGGCGGCTGCGACGGCGGCCGCCCGCGCGTTGCGACGCACGGCCTCTCTGCGCGCCGGTCTGACGGCGACCGGACCGACCTGACGCGCCAGCCAGCGGGCGAGGCGGTTGTCCGGCGCCGCCGCGCCCTTGCGCTGCGGCCAGGCGACGCGGACCTTCCCGCCGCGGCGCTGCGCGGCGCGACGGCGCTCGGCGGCGGTCGTCTCCCTCGCCGCGGCGGACGCGATCGGCGCGGCGGCGGTGCCGGCGGCGCCGGCGCTGCCGCCGTCGCCGGCGGGGATCGTCGGTGCGGCGGTGACGGAGGCGGGCAGGAACGCGATCGCCGAGAGGACGGTCGCGAGCGAGATCGAGGTCGATGTCAGGAAGCGGTTCGGGGAGGCCATGCCTCCGCTATCGGCCGCTTCCTCCCTGCTCACGACCCGATCGGGCGCGTTCCCGCCTGTTTCATACGGCGCTTGTCAGCGTCGCGACAATTCGGCTTCTGGAGCGGGCGCGCGGCGGTGGCACAGTCATCAGTTGGTCTGCCAGATGCAGCGTGTCTGCCGACGCCACGCACCCCGACGCGCTGTATTTTGGCGCGCATGAGCTTCGCGTCGCTTGCCCAGCCAGCGGTCGGACCGCTCGTCGAGCGCTTCGGCGCGGCCAGCGATGTGACCCTTCTCGTCGGCGCAGGGGCGTCGATGGAAGCGGGCCTTCCGAGTTGGCGCCGACTGATCTCGACGTTGCTCGAGCGCGTCGCGGCTGAGAACCTTCGAGCCTGGTCCGATCGCCACCGAGGTCGCCCGCCTGCAGAGCTGCTTCGGCTCCCGCCTGAGACTGCTCACGACCAACTACGACGACCTGATCGAGCGCGCGCTGCTGAAACAGGGCTTCGCGCGGACCGCCGTGAGGTCGTACGTCCGACGACGTGACGTGCTGCCCGCCGGCACTGTTCCGGTGACGCATCTGCACGGCTTCGCCGGACGCGCGGGGAGACCGAAGCAGCTCGTCCTCACCGAGGAGCACTACCACCGGATGCAGCGCGGCTCGTCGTGGCAGGAGCAGCTGATGACCGAGCGGCTGTCGCATTCGCTCTGCCTCTTCATCGGGACGACGCTGACCGATCCGAACCTGATCCGCTACCTCTACGGCTATGAGCAGAGCGGCCGGCGGCATGCCGTCGTGTTCGTTCGCCAGGGGGACCTCGAAGGCGCGCCCTCGACGAGGTTCGCGTCGCTCGTGAGCGAGCTGTGTCGAAACGCTGGGAGCGCCTCGGCGTCGAGGCGTTGTTCGTCGACCACTTCGCCGATGCGGCGCAGTTGCTGCACGAGATCGGGCTGCGACGACGGAGCCAGGAGAGCTATGAGCCGATCGACGCGCGCGCGGCACGCGTCATCGACGGGCTCGAGCGCACGGTCTTCGAAATCGGACGGTCCGACGACGAGTTCTGCAGACGCCAAGTCGCCCTCAGCCGCTGGCTGCGCACAACGCTCCACGACGTCATGAGAGCGACGCTCGGCGGCAGCGACCCTCCTGCCGACGAACGTTTCGCGCTCACGCTCTGGATGCTCGGCCGCACCGGCACGACGATCACCGGCTGGGCGCACAGCGATCGTGCGCATCAGGACCAGACGACGATTGAGGCGCTCCCGATCTCCAGCGCAAGTGAGTGGGTCGCCGTTCAGGCGGTCTGCCAGGGCGTGCTCGTCGAACGAGACCGCAGCAGTCCCGTTTCCCGCTGGCGATATGTGCGCGGACTGCCGGTGATCTTCGACAGTCCGACGCGCTTGCCGATCGGCTGCATGACGATCTCGTCGACGAAGCCCGGCAGCGAGAGCGTGCTGACCGCGCTCGACGCAAGCAGAACGGCCGTGCTGCATGACGGACTGCTCGGCGCTGTCTACGATGTCCTCTCTCCGATCTCGACGCTGTTCCAGACGGCGCGAGATGTCCGGCATTCGCGCTAGCGTCCTGATCATGGCTCCACCCCAACACGGCGAGATCGTCAAGCAGCTCGGCGACGGCTGGGCGATCCGTTGGGACTCCACGCACGTGGATCCTGAGACGCAGGCCGCCGTGCGCCGTGTCGCGAAGGCACGCTCGGACGAGCTGCGAGCGATCCTCGCGGATTCCGTCAGAGAAGCGGGCTTCGAGTTGCCCACCGCCGCCTGAGCACAACGGCGGCAGGCGCCGCGCGCCCTAACCCAGCGACCAATACCCGTCGTTGGCGTACGGCGTGAGCGTCGCGCCGGTCTCCTCCAGCTCCTCGCGCGCGGCGTCGAGCGAGATGTCGCGGACGGCGGCGACCTCGGCGGTCGCGAGCGGGTACGGCGCCCAGCTCAGCAGCTCCGCGGCCGACTCCGGCGCCGCTCTGCGCGGCAGCTCCGGCAGCGCGCCGGCGAAGGCGACCTCGTACGCCGCCCACGGCTGGAAGCCCGGCGCGGAGGTGCGGCGCTCGCCGGCGTCGACGACCAGCGAGCTGGCCGTGTAGCGCCAGCCGTGCTCGCCGTCGCGAGCGAGCTTGTGCGGCAGCGCGAGCGCCTCCGGCACCGGTGCCCGCGCGGCCGCCATGTCGTCCTCCAGCGCCGCCGCGACGGCGTCGTCGGCGAGCCACGCCGCGAGCTGCTCGGGCGCGACGCCGGCGTCGGCGGCCGCGGCCGGCAGCGTCGCCGGCGCGTCGATCTCCTCGCCGGCCGAGTGGACGCGCACGCGGATCGCCCGCTGCAGCCTGTCGGCCGCCGCCTCCCCGCCGCTCAGGCGCGCACCGACGATCGCCGCGCAGGCCTGCCGCGTCGCCGCCAGATGGGTCGGCTCACGCACCGCCATCGGCATCCCGTGCTCGTCTCGCATCCGCTCGCCGTTGGCGGCCAGCATCTCAGCCGTGAACGGCAGGTCGGCGAAGTCGCCCGGCTCCGAGCGCAGCACGATCATCCGCGTGCGCACGTCGACCCCCTCGCCGTAGGTCCAGCGCAGCTGCAGGTCCTGGCGCTGCGCGTTGAAGCCGAACGGGCAGCCGGGGTCGGTGAAGATCGTGACGGTCGCGGTCATGGCGCGGAACCTACCCCGCGCCACGCACCGCTCACGTCACGCCCGCCGCGAGCCGCGCTCACGCGCGCCCGCCGTGGCCGCGAGCCTCCCTCAGGCGACGCGCGTTGCTCTGATCCGCACGTTCGTCGTGACGCAGACTCTCGTGCCCTTGCCCTTCCGCGTTCCGCACGCCCCTCTTCTGACCTGCCGCTTGATCAGCCGCGTCGTGCCGACCTTCATCGCCTGCAGCTCGCGCGTCCCGCTCGGGAGCAGGAATCTCTCCACCTTCGGATCGCCCGGGCCGAGCGGCAGGCCCTCCTGTCTGGGCTCCTCGCATCTGCTGAAGTCGGCCATCGGATAGGCGGAGACGAGGATCCCGCGGTCGTTGACGCTCACCGCCAGCATCCCTCTGCGCACCGGGCCGTCGGTCGAGCCGCAGTCGTCGGAGCCTCTGTCGTCGAAGACGTCGCCCGTGCACGGGCCGTACTCGCTCGAGGGACCGCACGGCGTGCAGCCCTGGACGTCGGGCTTGTAGTGCGTGCGGAAGCTCCACCAGCGGTGGATGTTGGTCGTCGTCTGCAGGTCGGAGCTGACCTGTCCCCAGATGCTGTCGTTGAGCGGGTGGCGGATCAGCCCGATGTTGAAGGTCCGCGATTCCAGCTCGAACGCGACGGTCGATCTGGCCTGCGTCCAGTTGGCGCAGTCCTCGGGGTAGTCGCCCACCTCGTGGGAGGTGACGGTGCCCTGGTAGGCGGTCATGCTCACCTTGTACTTCGGCGTGCCGGCGGCGTGGGCGGCGGTCGCGCCGGCGAGCCCGAACGACGCCGTGGCGGCCAGCAGCGCGAGCGCCGTCCGCCCAAGCGCGCTCATCCGATCCGCCGCACGACGACGACCACCGTGTACGCGACGCACGATCTGAAGCCGACCCCGCGCAGCCGTCTGCAGCCGCCCCCTCTGTCGACCGTCGTCTCGCGCCGGAAGGTGTGCTCGCGGTACAGCCGCATCCGCGCGAGCGTCTGCGGCGCCTCCTTGAAGCGGACGGTCTCCAGCTTCCACTGCATCGTTCCCTGCGGCGCGGCTCTCGGCGGCTCGGGGCATCTCTCCAGCTCTCTGTCGAGGTTCGGGACGGCGCCGACCGTGAGGCCGGCGCCGGTCAGCGAGAGGACGATCAGCCCTCTGCCGCGCGGCGGTGCGCATCTCGGTCTGGCGACCTCGTCGGGCGGTGCGGCGTTCGTGCATCTGCCGTACTCGCTGCTCGGGCCGCACGGCGAGCACTCGTCGACGTCCGGCGCGACGTGCGAGCGCCAGTCGAGCGTGCGGCGCAGTTCCGAGACGCCCCAGTTGGAGCCGTCGAAGGTGCCGACCGCCCCGCCGCCGAACGGGAGCCGCTCGACCCGCAGCGTGCGCGTGCCCTGCTGCGCGACGCCGAGGTTCGATCTGCCCTCGGCGAGCTGCCACGTCTTGCATCTGCTCGGGTAGCCGGTGGCCTGCGAGCGCCACTCCTCCGACTGGTGGATGTCGATCGACTTGACCAGATAGGTGCCGGCGTCGGCGGCGTGCGCGGCCGGGGCGGCGAGCGCGCAGGCGGCGAGCGCCGCGGCGGCAGCCGCAGCCGGACGGACGCGTGCGAGGAGGCGCGCTGCGATCGGCGTGCGCATCGCTCAGCGGACCGCGATCGTCGCGGTCCGGACGGCGGCGGCGCCGCTCTTCGGCGTGAACGTCACCCGGAGCGTCAACTGCGCGCCGCGCGTGATCTGCTGCGCGCCGGCGCGCGCCGGTCTCAACACCAGCGTGCGTCTGCCCGGTCCGGCGATCGTCGCCCGCGCGGAGCCGAGCGCCACGGCGCGCGATCTGCGGCCGGCGGCGGCCGCGGTGCGCAGCGTCAGCGTCGCACGCAGCGTGCCGGCGCCGGAGGCGTTGACGGTCGCCCGCAACGCCTTGCGCAGCGCGCCCGCGCGGCCGGTGCGCGCGACGGTCACCGAGACGGTCGTCGTCGTGATCGTCGATCTGCCGGGGTCGACCGGGCCGGGCGGGACCGGCCCGGGCGGCGGCGGTGGGTCAGGTGTGGGGTCTCTGCCCGGATCTGCGCCATCTCTGCCGGGGTCTGCGGGATCCGTGCCGGGGTCTGTGGGATCTCTGCCCGGATCCGTGGGATCTCTGCCGGGGTCTGTGGGATCTCTGCCCGGGTCGGTCGGGTCTCTTCTGCCGGGATCGGTCGGATCTCTTCTGCCCGGGTCGGTCGGATCTCTTCTGCCGGGGTCGACCGGCGGCGTCAGCGTCGCGCTCGAGAAGGCCGGCGTGGTGCCCGACGCAGACAAGGTCACGAGACCGCTGGTCGGGCAGGTGGTCGCGTTCGACGCCGTCACGGTCGCGACGCGCAGGCCGCCGGCGTCGCGCCAGGCGGCCTGCGTCCCGTCCGGCGACAGCGCCGCCCATTCGATCCCGGTCGCCGGCAGCAGGCACTGCGAGGTGACCGAGCCGCTCGTGCTGCCGACCGTCCCCTGCCAGCCGGCGATCACGACGCGCCCGTCGCCGCGCAGCACGAGCACGCGCGAGCCGGCGCGGTTGACCTCGGCCGCGAGCAGCGGCGCGTGGGCCGGATCGCTGAGCCAGCTTCTGAACTGCAGCGGCTGCGTCTCGAACCAGATCTCGCCGTTCTTCGACGTCACCAGCCGGCTGCCGAACCAGGTCGGGTTGTACTGGGCGGGCTGGTCGATCGCCGGCGCGGTCGGGCTGCCGGGCGCGGCCGGATTGACGATCGCGTAGCGGTCGTCGAAGCCGCCGTTCGGGTAGCCCGACCACGGCCCGTAGTTGAGCTTGTAGTTGTAGGCGAGCGACCCCCCGCTCGCGTTCACGCGCGCCCACGTCGGGCCGATGTTCGGCCAGCCGGCGCCTCTCCACGGCAGCACGTTGAGCGTCGGCTGCGCGGCTCCGCGCGGCAGCGTCCAGATCATGCGGTTGGTCGAGGAGCCCTTGACCGCCGTGATCGTGCCGGCGTCGTCGACCGACGGGAAGGCGTAGTAGGCGCTCGCGCTGCCGTCGGTGGTGACGCGCTGCTTGATCGCGCCGTCGGGCGAGGCGGCCCAGACGTCGTCGCCGTCGCGATAGACCAGCATGGTCGCGGAGGCGGGTGCGGCGGCCACGGCGGCGGCGGCGAGCGCTGCCGCCAGGAGCGTCAGCGGGCGACCGTGCGCGACCGCGAGAACGGCGGCGGCGCGCGCCGCGAGGCGCCCGCCGCGGGATGACGGAGAAGGCATCCTGGCATCGTGGGCATCTCCCATTTGGGAGACATGGGAGGGATATCCCTCAATCCTCCTCGGGAGGTTGCGGGTAGCGTGTCCCCCGTGTTCAGCCGTGTGGTCGCAACCGCTCCGCCGCTTGCGGGGCGCAACCGCGAGCTGGCCGCTGGGGATCGCCTGCTGGAGGCGATCCGCCGCGGCAAGCCGGGGGTGCTGGAGCTGGTCGGCGAGGCCGGCATCGGCAAGACGGTCCTGAGCGCGGCGATCGCCGCGCGCGCCGAGCAGGCCGGGACGGCCGTCCTGCGCACGCGCGCCGCCGCCTTCGAGCGCGACGTGCCCTACGGCCTCTGGGTCGAGCTGCTCGACGGCGCCGTCGACGCGCTGCCGCCGACCGCGCTCGACGGCCTCGGGCGCGGCCACCTGCACGAGCTGGGCCGCCTCCTCCCCGCGCTGCGCGAGGCCGAGGCCGGCGGCGCCGGCGCGCTCCCCGACGCCGTCGGCGACGTCTCCTCCGCCGCGGCTCGCTTCCGCCTCCATCGCGCGGTCGGCGCGCTCGTCGCGACGCTCGCCAGCCGCGGGCCGCTCGTGCTCGCGCTCGACGACCTCCACTGGGCCGACCCGGCCGGGCTGGAGCTGGTCCTCCACCTGCTGCGCCACCCGCCCGACGCCGGCGTCCTGTTCCTGCTCGCGAGCCGGCCCGGCGCCGCCGCGAGCGCGCTCGCCGAGGCCGCGCGCGACATCCCGTCGCTCGTGCAGATCGAGCTCGGCCCGCTCAGCGACGCCGACGCGCGCACCCTGATCGGCGACGCCGAGGAGCCCGAGCAGCTGCTCGCGCGCGCCCGCGGCAATCCCTGCTTCCTGCAGGCGCTGGCGCGCGCCGAGCGCCGCGGCGGCGCCGTGCCGCGCACGATCATCGCGGCGGTCGACAGCTCGGTGCGCCAGCTGAGCGCGCCCGCGCGCAGCCTGCTGGAGGGCGCCGCGCTCGTCGGCGACCCGTTCGACGTGCAGCTCGCGGAGGTCGCCGCCGGCGTGCCCGACTGCGTCGCCGCGAGCGCGATCGACGAGCTGATCGAGGCCACCTTCGTGGAGCTCGACGGCAGCGACCTGCGCTGCCGCTTCCGCCACCCGCTGGTGCGCCAGTCGGTGCACGACAGAATCGGCCTCGAGCGCCGCCGCACCGGTCATGCCGCGCTCGCCGTCGCGCTGCGCGAGCGCGGTGCCGCGCCGCAGGCGCTCGCGCCCCACGTCGCCGCCGCCGCCGAGCCCGGCGACGAGGCCGCGATCAAGCTGCTCGACGTCGCCGCGCTCGACGCGCAGGCGGTCGCGCCCGACGCCGCCGCGCGCTGGCTGGAGGCCGCCGACCGGCTGCTGCCGGCGACGCCCGAGCAGGCCGAGCGGCGCCTCGGGCTGCGGCTGCGGCGGTCGCTCGCGCTGGCCGCGGGCGGCCACGTCGAGGAGGCCCACGGCGTGCTGCTGTCCGTCCACGACAGCCTTCCGCCCGGCTCCCCGCTGACGGTGCCGGTGATCGTCCAGCTCGCCCAGATCGAGCGTGCCAGCGGCCGCGCGCAGGACTCGCGCGCGCGGCTGCAGCGGGCGCTCGCGGCCGGCATCGCGACGACGCCGGCCGACGAGGCGCGGCTGCGCGTCGGGCTCGCCTTCGACTACGTGCAGCTGCACGACCGCGCCGCCGGCGAAGCGGTGCGAGCGGCGCTCGCCGCCGCCGAGCGCGCCGACTCGCTGCTGGCGATCGCCTCCGCGCGCGCCTGCGCCGGCATGCTCGCCGGCTGGGAGGGCGACTACGCCGCCGCCGCGGCCGCCGTCGAGCAGGCGCTCGACGAGCTGACGCGGATCGGTGACGAGGAGCTGATGCAGGGCCTGGAGACGGTCCACATGCTCGCGCTGATGGCGATCGCGCAGGAGCGCTACGCCGACGCCGACGCGCTGCTGGCGCGCGGCGCGTCGCTGGCGCGGCGCTCCGGCCAGGACTTCGCGCTCGCCGCGCTGCTGACCTTCCGCGGGATGACGCGCTGGAACCTCGGCGACATGCAGGGGGCGCTGGAGACCGTCGAGGAGGGCGTCGAGACGGCGCGGCTGATCAGAGCGGAGGCGATCCTCGGCCACGCGCTCTCGCTCGCGTGCAACCTGCACGTCAGAGCGGGCGACCGCGCCGCCGGCGAACGTGCCGGCAACGAGGCACTGCGGATCCTCGCGCGCCAGCAGGACGACGTGCTGACGGCGACCAGCCGCCTCAACGCCGTCCTCTTCATGGCGCTCGACGTCGACCCTGCGAAGGCGCTGCGGGAGGCGACCGCCGCCGCCGGCCAGGGGCTGGAGGGAACCGACGCGTCCTGGACCTGCCAGCTCGCCGAGTACCTGATCATCTGCGCGCTGAGCGTCGGCGACCGCGCCGCCGCGCGCGCCTGGGCCGAGCAGGCGACGACCGTCTCACGGCACGCGAACCTGCCGCTGGCGCTGACGAAGGCCGCCTCGGCGCGGGCGCTCGTGCTGTCGGCCGACGGCGACCACGCCGCCGCGCTCGTCGAGGCCGAGGAGGGCGTCGCGCGCGCCGAGGCGTTCGGACGGCCGCACCTCGCCTTCGCGCGCAGCGTGCTCGGGCGCGTGCTGGCAGCCGCCGGCGAGAGCGAGCGGGCGACCGCGGCGCTGCATGCGGCCGCGGCCGAGTTCGCCGCCTGCGGCCTGCAGCGGGCGCACGACCAGACAGCGCGCGAGATCCGCAGACTGGGCGGGCGCGTCGCCGGCCGCGTCGGGCGCGCGGCCGGGGTCGAGGGGCTCGACGAGCTGTCCGAGCGCGAGCGCGAGATCGCGCGGCTGGTCGCCGAGGGCACGCCGAACAAGCGGATCGCGCTGATGCTGCACCTGTCGGAGAAGACGGTCGCCAACCACCTCACGAACGTCTACGCGAAGCTCGGCCTGCGCGGCCGGACCGAGCTGGCGGCGCTCGTCGCGAGCGCCGCCAACGCGGTCTGAGCGCGCGGCTCAGACGAATCTTCTGACGAACGCGAGCGCCGTGTCGGCGACCTCGCGCCAGCCGCTGTCGATCGTCAGCGCGTGGCCGCGATCTCTGATCTCGACGATCTCGGTCACGCCCTCGTTGCGCTTCTGCTTCTTGTAGGAGGCGTTGGCGATGGCCCACGGGACCGTGTTGTCCTTCTCGCCGGAGATGATCAGCAGCGGCCCGCGCTCAGGGTTCCTGCTGTTGACCTTCACCTCGGTCCACGGGTTGAGGTTCGCCGTCGCGGCCTGGAACAGCGCGGCGCCGGGGGCCGGCACGGCGTAGTCGTGGTACAGCTCCTTCGCCTCGTCCTCGCTGACGGCGTTGGCGAAGCCGTAGCGGAACTGCTCGTAGGTGAGCGGCACCGCGCGGTTGCGGTTGGCGGGGTTGCCGAGCACCGGGCGCGAGGACTTCAGCGTCGAGATCGGCAGCGGCAGCACGCCGCGGAACGGCGCCGGGTCGATCGCGACCGACGCCGCCGCGCGGCCGCGCCCGGCGAGGATCTGCGTCAGCAGGCCGCCGAAGGAGTGGCCGATCACGGCCGGCTTCCTGTCGAGTCTCGCGATGATCTCCTCGAAGTGGTCGGCGACGTCGCCGACGGTCTTCTTCGCCATCACCTCCGGATGGGCGTTGGCCTCCTCGACCGTCTCCGGGTCGTCGGGCCAGCCCGGCGTCAGCGCGGTGTAGCCGGCCGCCTCGAAGTGCTCCACCCAGCGGTCCCAGCTGCTCGGCAGCAGCCACAGCCCGTGGACGAAGACGACGGGCTGCAACCCCGTTCTGTTCGCTTCCGCGACCTGCTCGGCCTCGTGCTCGGTGATCGTCGTCGCCATGCGATTCGCCTCTGTTCGCGATTGATCCCAGCGTCGATCGCCCCGGGGACGGCGACCGCGCTGCGGCGCCATCATCGCACCGCTGCGGGTGCTCGCGCCAGCGTCTTTTCGACGCCGCCGGCGCGGCCCGCTCTAGAGGCCGAGCGTCTCCTGCGCGCGGTCGCCGATCAGCGACGCGATCGCCAGCGCGGAGGTCGCCGCCGGCGACGGCGCGTTGCGGACGTGGAGCGTGTCGGGCGCGTCGGCGAAGACGAAGTCGTCGACCAGCCGGCCGTCGCGCGAGATCGCCTGCGCGCGCACGCCGGCCTGGCCCGGCAGCAGGTCGCTCGCCTTCAGCTCCGGCACGTAGTCGGCGCAGGCGGCGGCGAAGGCGCGGCGGCTGGCGGCCAGCCGCAGCTCGTCGGCGCCGCTGCGCCAGTATCTGGCGATCACCCGCCAGGTGCCGGGCCAGCTCAGCGTCTCGCGCAGGTCGGCGAGGTCGAGCCGCCCGAGGCGGTAGGCGTCGCGGGCGCCGACCAGCAGCGCCGTCGGGCCGGCCCACACCTCGCCGGAGACGTGGCGCGTGAGGTGGACGCCGAGGAACGGCAGCGACGGGTCGGGGACCGGGTAGATCAGCCCTCTGACGAGCGGGGCGGCCTGCGGCGTCAGCTTCAGGTACTGGCCGCGGAAGGGCACGATGCGCGGGTCGGCGGCGGCGCCGGCGGCACGCGCGAGCCGATCGGACCAGAGGCCGGCGCAGAAGATCGCGCGGCGGGCGATCGTCGGCTCGGCGGCGGGATGGTGCAGCACGACCTCGCCCTGCCGCGTGCTGACCCCGCCGACGCCGATCGGCGCGGCCCGCCGTTCGACGCGCACGACCTCGCGCCCGAGCGCGAGCGCGCCGCCGGCCGCGACGACGTCGTCGGCGAGCGCGCGGGCGACGGCGGGAAAGTCGACGATCGCGGTGTTCGGCGAGTGCAGCGCGGCGACGCCTTGCGCGTGCGGCTCGACCGTCTGGAGGCCGGCGGCGTCGAGCCGTCTGAGGCCGGGGACGCCGTTGGCGCGGCCGCGCCGCTCCAGCTCCTCGAGGCGGCCCAGCTCGCTGTTGGAGCGGGCGACGATCAGCTTGCCGCAGCGGTCGAGCGCGATCCCGCGCTCCTCGCAGAAGGCGCTCAGCTGCGCGGCGCCCTCGACGCAGAGGCGGGCTTTGAGCGAGCCGGGCTCGTAGTAGATGCCGGCGTGCACGACGCCGCTGTTGTGGCCCGTCTGGTGGGCGCCGACACGTTGCTCCTTGTCGACGACGACGACCTTCAGCTGCGGCTGGCGCCGCAGCAGCTCGCGCGCGACCGCGAGTCCGACGATCCCCGCCCCGACGACCGCGAGGTCGTAGCGGCCGCCGCCCGCCGCGCGCCGCCCGCTCGTGCCTTCTCCACTCCCGTTCATTGGCGCTGAACATACCTGATAGCGCTCTCATAGGGGAGGTTCGGCTTCGGCGCCCCGCGGCCGGCGGTGTGCACGCCGATCGCGCGCTTCCGCCCCCGGCGGTGCGGCTTCGACGCTTCGCGAGAGAATGGCGCGATGAGCGATTCCCCGAGCCCGC
>DATIOB010000668.1:0-15460 GCA_035473605.1 Conexibacter sp. | reverse complement strand
GCCGCCGCGCAGCGCCAGCGCCAGCCCGCTCGCACCCGCCCGCAGCCCGACCAGGTCGGCGGCGGCGACGGTCGCCGGCAGCTCCAGCGCGGCGTGCACGGTCGCGGCCGAGCCCTTGTCGAGGTAGGGCGGCTGCGAGGTCGCAAGCAGCAGCGAGCTGGCGCCGGCGATCTCGTCGGCGAGCGGCAGCGCCGCGGCGACCGCGAGCGTGACGGCGTCCTCGTCGTGGGCGGCGACGGTGCGCGTCTGGCGGCCGGGGCTGCCGGCGTCGCCGAAGCGGGTCGTCGCGAGGCCGTGCGTCGGCAGGCGGACGGCGTAGGCGCCGATCGCGCCGAGGGGCGAGTGCTCAGACGGTGACAGGGGGACCTCCGGGGGAAGCGCCCGGCGCGTGCGCCGGGGACAGCGGGTGGATGCAGCGGTAGCCGTCGCGCTCGTCGCCGCCGGACCAGGGGATCGGGGCGGCGCGGCAGTCGTCGGTCGCGCGCGGGCAGCGGTCGGCGAAGCGGCAGCCGGTGAAGGCGCTCGTGACGCGCGGCGCCGAGCCCTCGATGCCGCGGATCGGGCCGTCGGCGCTCCAGCTCGGGACGGCCGCCAGCAGGCCGGCGCTGTAGGGGTGGTGGGGCTCCAGCAGCACGCGCCGCGTCGGGCCGATCTCCGCCGCCTGCCCGCCGTACATGACGACGACGCGGTCGCACAGGTCGGCCGCGAGCAGCAGGTCGTGGGTGACGAAGACGAGCGCGACGCCCAGCTCGGCGACCAGCTCGCGGAAGAGCGCGACGACCTCCGCCTGCGTCGTCACGTCGAGCGCCGTCGTGCATTCGTCCGCCAGCACGATCTGCGGCTCGGAGACGACCGCGAGCGCGATCGCGACGCGCTGGCGCTGGCCGCCGGAGAGCTGGTGCGGATAGCTGCCGAGGACCCGCTCGGGGTCGTCGATCTGCATCCGCCGCAGGACCGTCCGCATCCGCTCCTCGGCCTCGCTCTTGGAGATGCCGCGCTTGTGCGCCTTCAGCACCTCGCGCAGCTGCGCGCGCACCTTCAGGACCGGGTTGAGCGAGCGCGAGGCGTCCTGGAAGACGGTGCCGATCGCGCCGCCGCGGACGCTCGCGGTCGTGTCGCGGCCGGGCGCGAGCACCTGCTCGCCGCCGACGCGGACCGCGCCGCGCGCGACGGTGACGTTCTTGTCGAGCAGCCCGATCAGGCTGCGCACGAGCGTCGTCTTGCCGCTGCCGGACTCGCCGACGACGCCGACGATCTCACCGGGACGGAGGTCGAGGTCGAGGCCGTCGACGAGCACGAGCGTGTCGTCGGCGAGGCGCGCCTCGATCCGCAGGTCTTCGATCTGGAGCGCGGACGCGGTCATCAGAACTTCCGCTTCTTCGGGTCGTAGTGGCTCAGCAGCGCGTCGCCGAGCAGGTTCACGAGCAGCACGACGACGGTGATCGCGACACCGGCGAACGTCGAGATCCACCACGCCTGCGTCAGCACCTCTCTGCCTGAGGCGAGGATCTGCCCCCACGAGATGTCGGGCGGCTGGATCCCGAGGTTGAGGAAGCTGAGCGCGCTCTCGATCAGGATCGCGGTGCCGACCTGCAGCGTCGCCAGCACGACGATCACGCCGGTCAGGTTCGGCAGCACGTGGCGCAGCACGATCCGCGCGCTGGAGGCGCCGGCGGCGCGCAGCCCGAGCACGAACTGGCGCTCGCGCACGGCCATCGTCTCGGCCCGCACGACGCGCGCGCAGGGCGCCCAGCCGGTCAGCGCCAGCACGACGATCAGGACGCCGAGCGAGCTGCCGCGGTTGGCGATGATCGCGAGCGCGATCAGCACGAACGGGAGCGCGAGCTGCGCCTCGATGAAGCGCGAGACGACGGTGTCGACCCAGCCGCGCTTGTAGCCGGCGAGCAGGCCGATCAGCGTGCCGGGGACGATCGCGACGATCGTGCCGACGATGCCGATCAGGAAGGTCAGGCGCCCGCCGGTGACCAGCCGCGAGAGCAGGTCGCGGCCGAGCTTGTCGGTCCCGAGCGGGTGCGACATCGAGCCGCCGTCGAGGAAGAACGGCGGCAGCAGCGTCTCGTCGAGGTGCTGTCTGTGCGGGTCGGGGAGGATCCCCAGCGCCGGCACGATCAGGACGATCAGCGCGATGAAGGCGAGCGGCAGCGCGAGCCACAGCACGGCGCGCGGGCGGCGTCCGCGCCGCAGCGCGCCCGGCGACGGGGCGATCGCGGGGGTGACGGCGGTCAGCTCCGCCGCGGTGGAGTCGGTGGTCGTGGCCATGGTCAGGTGCGCAGACGGGGGTCGA
Organism: Conexibacter sp.; assembly: GCA_035473605.1. Taxonomy (GTDB): domain Bacteria; phylum Actinomycetota; class Thermoleophilia; order Solirubrobacterales; family Solirubrobacteraceae; genus Conexibacter. The sequence continues at coordinate 13,155 of DATIOB010000668.1, read as the reverse complement.
CGACGACGTAGAGCAGGTCGACGAGCAGGTTGAGCAGGACGAAGGTGACGGCGCCGACGATCACGACCGCCTGCGCGAGCGTGAAGTCGCGGAACTGGACCGCCTCCAGCGCGAGCGTGCCGAGGCCGGGCCACGAGTAGACGTACTCGACGGCGACCGCGCCGGAGAGCAGCACACCGGTCTGCAGCGCGGTCACGGTCAGGACCGGCAGCGCGGCGTTGCGCAGCGCGTGCCAGCCGACGACGCGCCGCGCGCTGAGGCCGCGGGCGCGCGCCGCGTCGATGTACGGCTCGGCCAGCACCTCGGCCATCGAGGCGCGCGTCAGGCGCGCGATGTGCGCGAGCGGCAGCAGCGACAGCGTGATCGCCGGCAGCACGAGGTGGTCGATACCGCCCGACTGGCCGGACGGCAGCAGTCTCAGTCTCACGGCGAAGATCAGGATCAGCATCAGCCCGAGCCAGAAGACCGGCACCGACTGGCCCAGCAGCGCGACGGTCGAGGCGGCGCGGTCCCACCACGTCCCCTCCTTCACCGCCGCCAGCGTCCCGAGCGGGACCCCGATCAGGATCGCCAGGATCATCGCGACGCCGAGCAGCTGCAGCGACTGCGGCAGCCGCGAGCGGATCAGCTCGCTGTTGGAGCGGAAGTACTGGAGCGAGTCGCCCAGCTCGCCGCGGACGGTGTCGCCGAGGTAGGTCGTGTACTGCTCCACGAGCGGCTTGTCGAGCCCCAGCTCCTGCTGCATCTGGGTGATCTGCTCGCGCTCGGCGAGCGGGCCGAGGATGTTGTAGACGGGGTCGCCGGAGAGGTGGCCGAGCGCGAACGCGGCCGTCAGCGCCAGCAGCAGCGTGACGAGCGCGGCGCCGAGCTTGCGCGCCCCGAACAGCGCCATGTTCGAATTCATGACGCGACCGCCCGCCCGGAAGACCGAGCCCCCTGGGCGAGATCTTCCAAGGCAATCCGAGGCCTCCGGCCGAGCGATTGCCCGGGGACGGCCGCGATCAGCTCGCGCGTGTAGGGATGCTGCGGCGCGTCGAGCACCTGCGCGCAGAGCCCCTCCTCGACGACGGTCCCGCTGCGCATCACGTAGACGCGGTCGGAGATCCGCCGCACGACCGAGAGGTCGTGGCTGATGAAGAGGATCGAGACGCCGGTGCCGTCGCGCAGCTCCAGCAGCAGCCGCAGCACCTCCGCCTGGACGGAGACGTCGAGGCCGGAGGTCGGCTCGTCGGCGACGAGCACGCGCGGGCGCATCAGCAGCGCGCGGGCGATGCAGACGCGCTGCGCCTGGCCGCCGGAGAGCTGGTGGGGATAGCGGTCGAGCAGGTCGGGCGACAGCCGCACCTGCGCGAGCAGGCCGGCGTCGTCGGTCCAGCTCGTTCGCTGCGGCTGCAGCCCGCGCAGCTCCTTGAAGCCGGCCTTGACCGACTGGCGCGGGTCGAGCGAGCCGTGCGGGTCCTGGAAGATCACCTGCACCTCCGGGCGCAGCGCGCGCAGCTGCCGCGGACGCAGCGTCGAGAGGTCGCGCCCGAGCAGCTCGACCCGCCCCGACGTGTGCGCGCCGAGCGCCGTCAGCGCCATCGCCAGGCTCGTCTTGCCCGAGCCCGACTCGCCGACGACGCTGACGATCTCGCCCGCGTCGAGGTGGATCGAGACGCCGTCGACGGCGGCGAAGCGCTCGCCTCGCCCGCCGCCACGGCGCTGGTGGATCACCGTCAGGCCGTCGACGTCGACGATCCGCTCGCGCGTCGCGGCGTGCTCCGCCACGGTGGTGTCGACGTCGGCGGCCATCGTTCAGCCGAGCTTCGCCGCCGAGAAGTCGGGCACGTTCAGCGGCGAGTACTCCAGTCCGCTGACGCCCTTGGCGCCGATGTTGAACGTCTGGTTGTAGAGCGGCGCGTAGCAGGCGTCCTCGACCACGGCGCGCGTGTTCAGCTCGTCATAGATCGGCTGCGCCGTCTCCGCGTCGGGCTGCTCCAGCGCTCTCGCCGTCAGCACGTCCAGCTCTCTGTCGGGGCAGTTGGCCGTGATCGACGTCGAGGTCATGAAGCCGCGCGCGAAGAAGTCCGGGTGCGCGACGTTCGGCACCGCGCCGAGCAGGTAGATGCCGTCGATGTTGCGTCTGACGATCTGGCCGACCATCGCGCCGTAGTCGAGCGCTCTCAGCGAGACTCTGAAGCCGGCCTCCTCGAGCATCCCGCCGGTCGCCTCGGCGACGTCCTGGATGTTCGTGTACTTCGTCGGGTAGGTCAGCGTGACGCTCGGCGTCGCGCCTCTCAGCAGCGCCTTCGCCTCGTCCATGTTCGGCGTTATCTCCGAGGCCGGCTCCTCGCCCGGGAGCATGTTGAGCATGCCGCCGGTGGCGGTCGCTCTGCCCTGAAAGATGCTCTCGACGATCTGGTCGCGGTCGATCGCGAGCGCCGCCGCTCTGCGCACGGCGGGGTCGTCGAACGGCGCTCTGTCGGCCTGCAGGAAGGCGGTGATCTTGACCGAGGTCGGTATCTCGAGCACGTCGAGGCCGGCCTCCTGCGCCGCCTGCGCCTGCGTCGGCGGCAGGTCGAAGGAGACGTCGGCCGCGCCGCTCTGCAGCAGCGAGAGGCGCTGTTGGGCGTCGGTCGCCCAGGTGAACGTCACGTCTCTCACGCCGGGCGCGTCGCCCCAGTAGCCGGGGTTGGCGCTGACCTGCATCGAGCGGCCCGGCAGCTCTCTCGTCCACGTGAACGGGCCGGTGCCGACCGGTCTCTTCGTGAAGCCCTCGCTGCCGGCCTCTCTGTAGTACGCAGGCGGCAGCGCGAAGACGGTCGAGAGCAGGTTGACGAGGTTCACCTGCGGCGTTCTCGTCGTCACGACGACCGTGTCGTCGCCTCTCGCTCTGACCGATCTGACGTTGGCGAAGTACGACTTCAGGATGCCGGCGGGGTTGTCGACGTTCTCCTGGATCGCGAAGGCGGCGGCGGCCGCGTCGAACGGCTCGCCGTTGGTGAATCTGACACCGGGACGGAGTCTGAACTCCCACGTCGTCGGGTTCGGGCGCGACCAGTCGGTCACGAGGCCCGTTCTGTCGGGCAGCTCTCTGTCGTCGACGTTGACGAGCGGCTCGAGCATCGTGCCCCAGACGTACTGGCCGTCGCGGGCGCTGACGATCGGGTCCAGCCCCGAGGGCGGCGCGGCGAGCACGACGCGCAGGTTGCCCTCCGGCGTCCCGCTCGCGCTGCCGCCGCCGGCGGCGGTCGTCGCCGCGCCGGTGGCGGCGGCGGTGCTGCCGCCGCTGTCTCCGTCGGACTCCGACGAGCCGCCGCAGGCGGCGACGCCGACGCTCAGCGCGAGCCCCGCGGCAAGCGTCAGGAACGCCTTGCGGGACCTGCTGAGCACTGCTCCTGCGTGAGCCTTCATCTCTCTCTCCTCCGTCGGGCCCGCGACCCGGGCCCCACCTCGATGGCGTCTCCAAGCGCCGTCTGGCTGCGACCATACCAACCAGACGGTATCTGTCAAATCGCTGCGTGGAACTGGTGCATCGGCCGGCATGCGACGCCGGCTAGGAAACCTTCGGCTCGTAGGCGACGAAGACGTTGCCGGCGGGATCCAGGAACGACAGCCGGCGCTCGTGCTCGGACTCGGCGATCGCACCCAGCAGCGGCGTTCCGGCCGCCTCCAGGCGCGCCGCGACCGCGTCGAGGTCGGCGACCCTGATGCCGACCGCGACCTGGTCTGCGCGCGGCTGCTCCGCCTTCGCGGCGACCGCGAGCGTCGTGCCGCCGCCGTCGATCGCCGCGTAGCGATCGCCGTCGCGGAAGCGCAGGCCGAAGCCGAGCACCTCCGTCAGGAAGCCGATGCTGGCGCCGACGTCGTCGGCCGGCAGCAGCACGTGCCCGACCCTTCCAAGCGACTCGCTCATCGTGTCGTGACCTCCAGCTCGACGTTGGCGCGCACGCGCGGCAGCACCTCGGCCGCGAACCGCTCGAGGATCCTCACCGAGGTCTCGTGCGGGCAGCCGAGCCACTGCACGCGGAAGACGAAGTGGTTGAAGCCGCCGGCGGCGAAGTCCTCGATCTTCTCGACGATCTCGTCGGGCGTGCCGAAGAAGAAGGCCTTCGCCTTGATCTCCTCCCACAGCGTCTCGAAGTAGTCCATCCCGTACTGCACGTACTCGGCGTACGACGCCTTCGGGAAGGTGTCGGCGAAGGCCATCGCCTCCGCCTGGGTGTCGGCGATGTAGAGGTCGCGGTGGATCGGGTACGTGCGCCCCTCCGGCGACCCGCCCCCGGCGACCAGCTCCTCGCGATAGGTCGCGAGGTTGCCGACCGCCCAGTTGCGCTTGACGTTGCCGGGCGAGAGCCAGGCGTGGCCCAGTCTCGCCGCGCGCGCGATCCCAGCGGGCGAGTTGGCGCCGATCCAGACGGGGATCTCGCCGCTGACCGGCAGCACGCTGCAGACCTGGCCGTCGAGCTGGAAGTGGTCGCCGTGGTGGGTGACCGGCTCGCCGCTCCAGAGCTGCTGCATCACCGCCAGCGACTCGACCATCCGTCTCGTGCGCTGCGATCTGCGCAGGCCGAAGGCGGCGAACTCGTCCTCGCGATAGCCGGAGCCGATCCCGAGCACGAAGCGCCCGCCCGAGAGCTGGTCGATCGAGGCGATCTCCTCGGCCCAGTGGACGGGGTTGCCGAGCGGCAGGATCAGGATCCCCGTGCCGATCTCCATCTCGCCGCTGTGGTCGATCAGGCGCGCGATCAGCGACAGCGGCTGCAGCGTCTGCAGGCTGCCGAGGTAGTGGTGGATCCCGAAGATCGAGTCGAAGCCGAGGTCGCGGACGGTCTGGGTCAGCTCGACCAGCTCGCCGATCCGCGGCGCCAGCGGCTCGCCCTTGGCGTACTGGTGATCGAGCAGGACGCCGAAGCGCATCGCTCAGCCCTTGCCGTTGCCGTTGGCCGCCGCCTTGCCGCTCCGTGCATTGGAGAGGCGGAAGTGCGGCGCGACCATGTTGTCGCGGTCGGCGAGCGCCTGAGCGATCCCCTTCTCGCGCCGCTCGCGCAGGAAGTTCCAGTCGTCGTCCTCGAAGACGACGTTGGTCGCCCAGCCGTGGCCGACCCAGCCGGTCATCGCGCCGAGGCCCTTGCCGCGCGCCTCCATCACGACCTGCATCATCGACTTGCCCATCATCAGCGAGTCGAGCGGCATGACGGCGATCGCGTCGACGTAGTCGTCGACCCATCTCTGCAGCTCCTCGGGCTCGACGACCTTCGTCACGAGCCCGGCCTCCGCGCCCTCCTCGGCGCCGAGCGGCCGCATCGTCAGCATCAGGTCCTTCATCTTCGTCAGGCCGAGCTTCTCGATCCAGTGGTACATGTCCTGCGGCGCGGGACCGAGGTAGCGGAAGGCCGGATGCGTGAAGCGCGCGTCGGGCGTCGCGATCACGATGTCGGCCGACAGCGCGATCTGGAAGTGGCCGCCGTAGCAGTAGCCCTGCACCTGGCAGACGGTCGCCTTCAGGCACTCGATGATCGGCCGCGTGAAGGCGGAGGAGAGGACGTTGCGATCGGGCAGGATCCGCTGGCGCTGCGAGGGACGACGGCGCGAGGCCTTGTCGGTCCCTCTCTTGTAGCCGATGTAGTGGCCCAGCTCGGCGGCGTCGGCGCCGGTGCCGAAGTGGTCGCCCTCGCCCTTGAAGACGATCACCTTGACGCGGTCGTCGGCCTCGGCCTCGCGGACGAGGTCGCCGACGCGCTCGAAGGCGGCGATCGGGATCGCGTTGAGGCGGTCGGGACGGTCGAAGGTGATCGTGGCGACGGCGCGCTCGGGGTCGACGTCGTAGCGGACGTAGCCGGCGATCGTCGCCTCGTCGATCTCCATGTGGTCGGTGTCCCACTGCGGGGACAGCAGCTCGGCTTCGGTCTTCTTCACGCTCTTCGTCTCCTCGCTCCGGCACGACCGACGGTGGACATACCGTCTAGTCGGTATCTATACTCCGGCCTCACCATGACTGTCAAGTCCTCCACCCACGAGGGCGTCGTGACGCTCACGCTCACGCGCCCCGAGCGGCGCAACGCGATCGACGACGCGACCGGCGCCGCGCTCCACGCCGCGCTGCGCGAGGCGAGCGCCGACGAGGCCTGCCGCGCGATCGTGCTCGCCGCCGAGGGACCGGTCTTCTGCGCCGGCTGGGACCTGCGCGAGATCGCCGCGATGCAGGCCGGCGGCGACCGCGCCGCGGTGCAGGCGTCGTTCGACGCCAACCGCCGCCTGCTGGCCGACCTCGCGGCCGCGCCGCAGCCGACGATCGCCGCCGTCCAGGGCGGCGCGATGGGCTTCGGGCTGGGGCTGATCGCGCGCTGCGACGTCGTGCTCGCCGGCCGCGGCGCCGTCGTCGCGCTGCCTGAGATCGCGCACGGCGTCGTGCCCGGGATCGTGATGCTCGACCTGCTTCAAACGCTGCCGCCGAAGGTCGCGCTCGACTGGCTGCTGAGCGGCGCGCCGGTCACCGCCGAGGCGGCGCGCGACGCCGGCCTCTTCAGCCGCGTCGTCGCCGACGCGGCGCTCGCCGGCGAGGTCGCCGCGCTCGCCGCGACGATCGCCGGCCACGCGCCCGCGGCCGTGCGCGAGACGAAGGCGCTCTACCGCGCCCTCGCCGCCGCCTCCCCGCAGGAGGCTGAGGCCGAGGCGGTGCGGCGGGCGGTCGAGGCGCTGCTCGGCTGAGCGCCGCGCGCGGCCGGCGCGCACCCGCCTACGCCGCGCGCCGGTACCCGCCGCCGAAGTAGACGAGCGGCTCGCCGCCGTCGGCGACGGCGCCGTGCACGACGCGCCCGACGACGACGACGTGGTCGCACAGCGGCCGCTCCTCCAGCACTTCGCAGACGGCGGTCGCGACGCAGCCCTCCACCAGCGGCACGCCGTGCGCGAGCGCGTGCGGAACCGCCGCGAAGCGCTCGGCGGTGCTGAGCCGTCTGTCGGCGAAGAGGCGCGAGAGCGGCTCCTGCTCGGCGGCCAGCACGTTGACGGCGAAGCGCCCGCTGCGGCGGATCGCGGCGAGCGTGCGCGTCGTCTCACCGAGGCAGACGATCAGCGACGGCGGGTCGAGCGACAGCGAGCTGAGCGCGTTGAGCGTGCAGCCGTGCGGCTCGCCGTCGGCGAGCGTCGTGACGAGGCTGACGCCGGTCGTCCAGTGGCCCATCAGGTGGCGGTGGTCGAGCGCTTCGATCGTGCTCATGCCGACTCCTCTCGCAGCACGGGGATGACCTCCTCGGCGAACAGCCTGATCGACGCGCGCGCCTGCGCCATCGGCATGCCGAGCCAGAAGGGGCGGAAGATCAGGTGGTCGAAGCCGAGCGCGCGGTAGCCGCGGATCCGCTCGATCAGATCCTCCGGCGAGCCGAGCAGCAGCGTGTTGGCGACCAGCTCGTCGAAACGCTCGCGCTGCCACGCGAGCGCCGGGTACTCGGCGTAGGTGTGGTACTCGCGGCGGGCGTGCGGGAGCGCCTCCGCGATCGCCTGCGCGGTCGTCGGCGCGCAGTACAGCTCGACGCCGAGCGGCCGCTCCGCTGCTCTCCTGCCGTACTCGGCGAGCGCCTCGTCGTAGATCGCCGTGTGCTTGGCGAGGTATCTCGGGCTCGGCGCGTTGCCGGGCGCGTACCAGGCGTCGCCGAGGCGGGCGGCGCGGCGGACGGCATGCCTGCCGCCCGCCCCCACCCAGATCGGCGGGCCGCCGGGGGACAGCGGCGGCACGCCGATCCGCTGGTCGTGGAACGACCAGATCTCGCCGTCGAAGCTGACGCGCTCGCCGCTCCACAGCGCACGGATGATGCGGATCCCCTCGTCGAGGCGCTTGAAGCGCTCGTCGATGTCGATCCCGAACGCCTCGAACTCGTGCTCGCGATAGCCGGCGGCGACGCCGAGCACGACGCGCCCGCCGGAGAACTGGTCGAGCGTCGCGAACTCCTCCGCGATGTGGACCGGATGGAAGAACGGCAGCAGCAGGATGCCGGTGCCGACCGTGATCCGCTCGGTGTTCTCGATCAGCTTCGCCGCCATCGAGATCGGCTGCGGCGTCGCGAGGTTGGAGACGAAGTGGTTGATCACCCAGGTCGAGTCGTAGCCGAGCTGCTCGGCCAGCTGCACCAGCTCGACCAGCTCGTCGACGTGCTTGCGCAGGTCCTCGTCGAACGGCCACTGGTGCGAGGCCATGATCCCGAAGCGCATGCTCATGCCTCCACCGCGCGGGCGCCGGCGGCCGCGAGCGCGTCGCGCCGCACCTTGCCGGCCTCGCTGCGCGGCAGCTCGTCCATGAAGGCCCAGCTGCGCGGCGCCTTGAAGTGGGAGAGCCGCTGGCGCACGTAGGCGAGCAGCGTCGCGGCGACCTCGTCGTCGCTGGCGCGCTCGCCCTTGCCCTCCTCGCGCACGACGATCGCCTGCGGGATCTCGCCAAGGCGCTCGTCGGCGATTCCGACGACGCGCACGTCGCGCACGAGTGGGTGGGCGCGCAGCTCCTCCTCGATCTCCTCCGGCCAGACCTGGAAGCCGCCGCACTTGATCATGTCGCGCTTGCGCCCGACGAGGAAGAGGACGCCGTCCTCGTCGACGTAGCCCATGTCGCCGGAGTGGACCCAGCCGTCGCGCACCAGCTCGCCGGAGGCGGCGTCGTCGTCGACGTAGCCCTTCGTCATCGCCGAGCGGACGACGATCTCGCCGGTCTCGCCGCGCTGCAGCGCGGCGCCGTCGTCGTCGCGCACCTCCAGCTCGACGCCGGCGTAGAGACGGCCGGCCGAGCCGGCCTTCCACAGCCCGGCCTTCATGTCCTGCGCCGTCCAGCCGGCGATGTGGCCGGTCTCGGTCGAGCCGTAGTTCATCACGATCGGGATCCCGAACCGCTCCTCGAACTGGCGCCGCAGGTGGATGCTGAGCGCCTGCCCGGCGACCAGCACCGAGCGGACCGAGGCGAGGTCGGGCGTGTCGTCGGCGTGGACGACGTCGTAGAGCATCGTCGGCAGCAGGAAGAGGCTGTCGAACTGGTGCTGCTCCAGCAGCCGCTCCAGCGTCGCGACGCGGAAGCGCTCCCACAGCACCGCGGTGCGGCCGACGTGGAAGGCGAACAGGAGCGTGTGCTGGCCGCCGCTGTGGAACAGCGGCAGCGCGACGAGGTTGGGCGGCGTGCCGTCGGGCGCGGCGGCGTAGGGGCCGGCTCTGCCCTTGGAGGCGCGCGCCAGCCGCGCGAGCGACTCCTGCACGCCGCCGTGCGTGACGCTGACCGCCTTCGGGCGGCCGGTCGTGCCGCCGGTGAAGAGGATCACGGCCTCGTCCTCCGCGTTCACGGTCCCCGCCGGGAAGGGGGCGCGCGCGTTGGCGGCGGCGCCGAGCTGCGCCTGCGTCAGCAGCTTCAGGTCGGTCGCGGCGGCGAGCGCGGCGTCGCGCGCGTCGCGGTCGTGCTCGTCGGCGACCAGCAGCACCGGCGCGGTCTTGGTGATCGACTCGCTCAGCTCGGCGCCGTTGTAGAGGCCGCTGATCGTGACCGGCACGGCGCCGAGCTTCCAGGCGCCGTAGATCGCGAAGGCCAGCTCGGGCGTGTTGGCGAGGTAGAGCGCGACGCGCTCGCCGCGCTGCACGCCGGCGGCGGCGAGCGCGCGGGCGCAGGCGGACGCCTCGGCGTCGATCTGCGCATAGCTCCAGGCGCGACCATCCTCGAAGTGGAGGCCGATGCGGTCGGGCACCTCGGCTGCGCGGCGCTCGAGGTCGGTGGCGAGGTTCACGGCAGCTCTCTCTCCCAGTTCATACCGTCCAGTCGGTATTGAGATTAGCGCTGCGGCTGCGCGCGGTCAAGCACCGCGCGCGGCATCGCTGCCTCAGCGAACGACGAGGCCGTCGAGCGCGAGGTTGGCGAGGTCGTCGGCGACCTGCTCGGCCGACATCGTGCCGTCCTCGCGATACCACTGGTGGACCCACGCCGACATGCCGACGACGCCGAAGACGGCGACGCGCGGCGTGATGCGGGCGTCGAAGAGACCCTGCTCGACACCGGCGATGACGATGTCGTCCATCGCCTTGTCGAGCTTGTCGCGCTTGCGCTTGACGTCGGCGGCCGGTCTGCCGGTGAGATAGCGCCGCTCCTGGAAGAAGACCGCGACGTGCTGGCGGTAGCGCGTGACGGTCAGGACCGACTCGCGGATCACCTCGCGCAGCTGCTCGACCGGCGAGTCGACCTCCGCGAGGATCCGCTCTATCGCCTCGCGCTGCACGTCGAGGAACTCGTCGTGGATCAAGCTCAAGACGTCCTGCTTGCTCTCGAAGTGGTGATAGAAGGCGCCCTTCGTCACCTGCGCGCGCTCGACGATCTCCTGCACGGAGGTGCCGTGGAAGCCCTGGTCGCCGAACAGCTCCAAGGCGCTGTCGAGCAGCAGTTGGCGCGTCTGCTCGGGGTCGTAGCTCCCGCGCGTCTTTCTTCTCGGAGTCTGGGTTCTCGGGGCCATAGCCGGTCGAGTCTACAAAACCGACCGGTCAGAATGTCGAAGTTGCGGAGCCTGCCGCAGCCGGCGTCAGACGGGGGATCACGTCCTCCCCGAAGCGGCGGATCTGGTCGAGCGCCTGCGCGTGCGGCATGCCCATGAACTGGAGCCGCAGCGCCAGGTCGGTGATGCCGTGCTCGCGCTCCAGCCGCTCGATCCGCGCCACGACGCGGTCGGCGTCGCCGACGACGCAGTGCTCGTCGAGATAGGAGTCGACCTCGACCTGCTGCGCGGTGTCCCACGACTTGTAGGCCGCGTACTGCGCTTCCAGATGCGGGCGGATCAGCGCCCGCGCCGCCTCCGTCGTGTCGCCGACACAGGCCTCGCGGCTCATCGGGTACGGGCGGTCGAGCGAGTGGCCGTGCTCGGTCAGCGTCGCGCGGAACAGCCCGAGCCGCTGCGCGATCGCGGCGTCGTCGCCCTCGGGCCCGATCAGCCAGCTCGTGTCGAGCGCTGCGGCGCGTCTGATCGCCGGCTCGGCGAAGGCGCCGATCCAGATCGGCGGGCCGCCCGGCTGCACGCATCTGAGCGGCAGCGAGGCGTTGCGAACCCTGCCCCAGGTGCCCTCGGCGTCGATCGTCTCGCCGTTCCACAGCGCCCGCATCAGCGGCACGTACTCGCGCAGCCGCCGGATCCGGTCGCCCCACTCGACGCCGAAGGCGTCGGTCTCGCGTCTGCGGTAGCCCGCGCCGATCCCGACGACCATGCGGCCGCCGGAGAGCACGTCGAGCGTCGCGAGCTGCTCGGCGAGCGCGAGCGGGTTGTAGAGCGGCGCGAGCAGGATCCCGAAGCCGATCCGCACGCGCTCGGTCGCCGCCGCGAGGTAGCCGGCCAGCTCCATCGGCTGCAGGAAGGCCGAGTGCGCGAGGAAGTGGTGCCCGAGGAAGACCGCGTCGAAGCCGAGGCGGTCGGCGAGCTGGGCCTGCTCGACGACCGCCGCCAAGCCCTCCTGCGCCGACTGCTCGGGCGGGAACTGCGCGCTGAGGAAGACGGAGACGCGCATCGCGTGCCGCGCGCTACGCGCTCGTCGCCCCGGCGACGGCCGACGACGCGGCCGGCGTCTCCTTGAACTGCGGGATCACCTCGGTGGCGAACTGCTCCATCGAGCGCAGCGCCTCCCTGCGCGACATCGACGGGATCCGCAGCCAGCCGATGTAGTGGTTGATGCCGAGCTGCTCGCGCAGCTGGTGGATCGTGTCGGCGACGCGGCTGGGATCGCCGAAGTTGCCGCCATGCGTCAGCGTCTGCTCCAGCGTCAGCAGGCGGATGTTCTCGGCGACCTTCTCGTAGTAGTCGCGCTCGGCGTCGATCGCCTCCTCCGACCCGGGGATCACCTTGCCGACCGACTGGTAGTACTCCAGCGCCGCCTGCGCGGCGCCGCGCAGCCCCGCCTCGCCCTCGCCGCACCAGACCTGCTGCATGAACGGCAGGTCGTGCGCGTCGGGGTCGTGGCCGTTGGCCGCCATCGCGTCACGGTACAGGTCGAAGTTGCGCTTCATCAGGCCGAGCGGGGTGAAGTTCGGCGAGGTGATGATCGGCTGACCGCGCGTGCCGCGATCCTTGAAGTTCTCCGGCGAGACGGTGCCTTCGAGGATCAGCGGGCCGCCGGGCGTGAGCGGGCGCGGGTACGTCGTCATGTGCTCGTACCTGAAGATCTCGCCCTCGTAAGACCAGTCCTCCTCGGTCAGCGCGAGGCGCAGGACGTCGAGCACCTCCTGGTAGCGCTGGCGCGACTGCTCCAGCGGCACGCGGAAGCCGGCGAACTCCTTCGGCTGGTAGCCGCGACCGACGCCGATCTGCACGCGGCCGCCTGAGAGCACGTCGAGCGTCGCGATGTCCTCCGCGAGCCGGACGGGGTCGTAGAACGGCAGCACGAGCACGGCCGTGCCGATGGTGATCCGCTGCGTGCGCTCGGCGATCGCCATCCCGAAGTTGATCGGGCTGCCGAGCACGCCGTAGCGCGAGAAGTGGTGCTCGGCGAGCCAGACGGAGTCGAACCCGAGCTCGTCCGCGAGCGCGATCTCCTCCAGCGTCTCGTGCAGGACGCGCTGATCCGACTCCCCTTCCCCACCTGGGAAGAGATTCATGATTCCGAACTTCACCGTGGCCCTCCCGGGGTGTGCATCGCCGTAGATTCCGACTGGACGGTATGTTAGGTTCAGCGCCAGTCGTTGTCAAACCGATCGGTATGAAATGACCTCTGAGGGTGTGAAGAGCGAGGTGCCGGGCGGGGCGTCCGCGGGGCATGGCAACGCTGGCCACCCGGACGCGAAGCCGCGCGTGAGTGAGCGGCCGGCCGTCGCAATCGAGCTGCGCGGCGCTGCCTTGTGGGCTCGGATCGCGCGGCCCGAGCGCGGCAACGCCTGCGGCCCCGAGGTGATCGACGGCCTGCACGCCTGGCTCGCCCGCGGCGCCACTGACGACGCCGTGCGCGTGCTTGTGCTGACCGGCAGCGGCCGCGCCTTCTGCGCCGGCGCCGACATGCGCGCGGGGGCCCAGGTGATGGCGGCGGCCACCGCGGCGAACTCCGACGCCGAGCCGCGCGCGGACGGCGCGGCGGCCGCGCGCGACGCCGCCCTGCTCGCCTACCTCGCGCGTGGGCGGGCGCTGGTCGACGCGGTCGCGGGCGCGGCGAAGCCGGTGATCGCGGCCGTCAACGGCGCCGCCT
>DATIOB010000667.1:0-3409 GCA_035473605.1 Conexibacter sp. | reverse complement strand
CCGGCAAGGTCCTCAAGCGCGAACTGCGCGAGCGCCACTGGCAGGGCGAGAGCACGCGGGTGGCGGGCGGATGACCTTCTCGCTGCTCGCCCGCGACGCTCGCAGCGGCCGTCTCGGCGTCGCCTCGCAGTCGCACTACCTCGGCGTCGGCGCCGTCGTCACATGGGCGCAGGCCGGCGTCGGCGTCGTCGCGACGCAGGCGTTCGCGCTGCGCGCGCACGGCCCGCGCGGGCTGGAGCTGCTGCGCGCGGGCGCCTCGGCGCAGGAGGCGCTCGCGCAGCTCGTCGCGAGCGATCCCGACCCGGACGTGCGGCAGCTGGGGATCGTCGACGCGGCGGGCGGCGTCGCGGCCCACGACGGCGCGCGCTGCGTCGGCGCGGCCGGCGTCGCCGCCGGCGACGGCGTGCTCGCGCGCGGCAACATGCTCGACAACGACGGCGTCCCGCAGGCGCTGCTCGACGGCTTCCTCGCCGCCGAGGGCGAGCTCTCGCACCGCCTCGTCGCGGGGCTGCGGGCCGCCGACGACGCTGGCGGCGACGTCCGCGGGCGCCAGTCGGCGGCGCTGCTGGTCGTCGGCGGCGAGCGCTGCGAGCAGCCATGGGACGGCGTCGTGCGCGACCTGCGCGTGGAGGACGCCCCCGACCCGATCGCGGAGCTGTCGCGGCTGGCCGGTCTCGGCGACGCGGTCGACGCGCTGTCGGCGGTCGTCTTCGACCCCGCCGGGCCGATCCTCGGCGCGCGCGCCGCGCAGGGCGAGGAGGCGTTCGCGGCCGCGGCGGCGACGCTGGCGCGCAGCGACGCGGCGCTCGGCGCCAACCCCGAGGCGCGCTACTGGTCGGCGGTCCTGCACGCGCGCTGGGGTCGCGTCGAGCAGGCGCGCCGGCTGCTGGCGGCGGCGACCGGCGAGAACCCGCGGCTGTCGGCGTTCTTCGAGCGGATGGTCGCGGCCGGGATCCTCACGCGCGACGAGGCCGGCCGGGTGCTGCGATGAGCGTCCCGCGCCACGTCACCTTCTCGCGCAACGCGACGCTGTCGCTCTCGCGCACGTGCGTCTCGCACTGCAAGTACTGCGCGTTCCAGACGCATCAGCCGCACCTGCACGCGCCCGACCAGGTCGTGCGGCTGATCGACGGCGCCGCGCGCCGCGGCGTCAAGGAGCTGCTGGTGCTGACGGGCGACGACCCGGGCCACCACCCCGGCGTCCGCGAGCGGCTGCGCCGACTCGGCTTCGACGACTTCGTCGCCTACGTCGTCTGGGCCTGCGAGCGGGCGCTGGAGCGCGGGCTGCTGCCGCACACCAACCTCGGCGCGCTGTCGTCCGGGGACCTCGCGCGCCTGCGCGAGGTGACGGCGTCGCAGGGCGTGATGCTGGAGTCGCTGCGACCCGACCTCGTCGTCCACCAGGGCTCGCCGACGAAGGACCCGGCGCTGCGGCTGGCGACGATCCGCGCCGCCGGCGAGCTGAGGATCCCGTTCACGTCGGGGATCCTCGTCGGCATCGGCGAGACGCCGCAGGACCGCGTCGCCGCGCTGCGGGCGCTCGCCGCGCTGCACGACGAGTTCGGCCACCTGCAGGAGGTGATCCTCCAGAACTACGTGCCGCACCGCAGATACCACGGCGAGGAGCCGGCCGAGATCGCGACCGCCGCGGCCGAGGTGTACTGGCGCACGGGCGTCGGCGCGGCGCCGCAGGTCGCGCGGCCGGCGTGGGCGACGGAGGTGACGATCGAGCAGATGCTCGAGCTGGTCGCCGTCACGCGCGAGCTGCTGCCCGACGTCGGGATCCAGATCCCGCCGAATCTGGCGGATTGGTGGGACGAGCTGCTGGCGGCGGGTGCGACGGATCTGGGCGGTCTGTCGGCGAACGGGGATCACATCAGCCCTGAGCATCCGTTTCCGTCGCGGCATCAGGTGCGCAAGCGGTTGCAGGCGAGAGGGATGGCGCTGACGGAGCGGTTGTGCGTCTATCCGCAGTTCATCGATCAGGAGTGGATGGCCCAAGGCGTCCTCGACGTCGTGAAGGTGAAGTACTGGAGCTTCATCCCGCGGCGTGGTTCGGGGCGCACCGAGGCGCCGTTCGCGATCAACAGGGATCTGGTGGGTCCGGCGGTCGAGAAGGCGCGTGATGGTGGTGCGCTCGACGAGCGGGAGTTGACGGCGCTGTTCGCCGAGACGCGCCCGGAGGCTGTCGAGGAGATCCGCCAGGCTGCTGATGAGCTGCGTAGGGAGCTGGCCGGCGACCTTGTCACGTTCGTCGTGAACCGCAACATCAACATCTCCAACGTCTGCACCGTCGGCTGCGCCTTCTGCGGCTTCGGGCAGGGCAAGCGCTCACCCGATGCGTACGAGCACGACGAGGCCGAGTTCGTGCAGCGCGTCCACGACGCGCTCGAGTACGGCGCGACCGAGCTGTGCATCCAGTCGGGCATCCACCCGGATTGGGAGTTCGACGAGTACCTCAGATGGCTGCGGGTCGCCAAGCGCGTCTCGCCGGAGCTGCACCTGCACGCGTACTCGCCGATGGAGATCGCGCACATGCAGGACATCAGCGGCGGCAGGCCGCTGAGCGAGATCTTCGCCGCGCTCAAGGACGCCGGCCTCGGCAGCACCCCCGGCACCGCCGCGGAGGTGCTGCACGACGGTGTGCGGGAGCGGATCAGCCCGAACAAGCTGCCGGTCGCGCGCTGGGTCGAGATCGTCGAGGCGTCGCACGCCGCCGGGTTGCGCTCCACCTCCACGGTGATGTTCGGCCACATCGAGGAGCCGTGGGAGCTGGCCGAGCACATGCGCGTGATCCGGGAGTTGCAGGAGCGCACGGGCGGGATCACCGAGTTCGTGCCGCTGTCGTTCATCCCCTTCCAGACGCTGCTGGGCCGCACGCACGGCGTCGAGGAGATCAGCCGCGAGGACAACCTCAAGCACACGGCCGTCTTCCGGCTCGCGCTCGGGCGCTCGATCACGAACGTGCAGGCGAGCTGGGTGAAGATGGGGTTGGAGACCGCGACGGAGTCGTTGCGCTGGGGTGTCAACGACCTCGGCGGGACGCTGATGGAGGAGTCGATCAGCCGCCTCGCCGGCAGCCAGCACGGCACCAAGCTCGACCCCGACCCGCTGATCGCCGCCGCGCACGACGCCGGCCGTCCCGCGGCCGAGCGCGGCACGCTCTACGAGATCCGCCGCCGCCACGAGATCCCGACCGCCGCCGTCGCCGGAGCGAGCCGCGCGTGAGCACCTGCGCCGTCGTCGCGGCCAAGCGCTTCTGCCACGCGAAGCAGCGGCTTCGCCACACGCTGCCCGGCGGCGCGCGGGCGCTGCTTGCGGAGGCGATGCTGACCGACGTGCTGCGCGTGCTCGCGAGCGTCAAGGCGATCGACGGCATCGTCGTCGTCTCCGCCGACGCCGCGGCCGC
>DATIOB010000666.1:0-7699 GCA_035473605.1 Conexibacter sp. | reverse complement strand
CGCCGGAGCCGTCACCAAGTTTTTGAACGACTTCATGGAGAACGAGTCAGAATCGCTCGATATCGAGAGAGAGCGACATCGCTTTGTTGCTATGGCGGATGCCTTGCACGACGTGCTGGGCGGAAGACCGTTCGTCAAGGCGAACTACGGTCCGACGCCTCTTGTCGAACTCGAAGCAGCGATGGTCGCAGCAGCGCGGGTACTGGACGACCACGGGCGCCTCGGGACACCGACCGCCCTCTGGATCGAGGACCCCATCCTGATCGATAGATCCACCGGTGGGACGAACACAAGATCCATGCTGGCGGGTCGCATCAACCGGGCATACGAGCTTCTCGCCCCTGCGTAGCGCAGATGCCCGCCGGGCCGTTCGACCGCTTGCTTGCCGACATCGGGTTCCAACTGGATCAGATACGGCAGCAGCTTTACTATGCCGACGCGCAAAGCGCCCGAGCCGAGGGAGTCCTTCCGGCTCGCTACAGCCGAGCGATGGCATACGTTGCTCTTGCGGCTGCCTTGGAGGACTTCGTAAAGCGCTCATTCGACGTCTTATGCGAAGAGATCAACCGCAGCGGAGTCGCTCTCGCGAAGGTGCGATTGGGAATCGTCTCGCTTGAACAGGCATCGCGTTTCGACTCAGTCGCGTCGAGTAGAAAGCAGCGCATCTGGACAGAGCGGGCCTCTGTACTGCAGCGCGCCGCAAGCGATGACATTCTCACGCTCAACTCTGAAGTGCGCCCATTTGACGGGCGGACGATCAGGACTCGCCATATCGAGACTCTGTGGCACACGTTCGAGATTGAGGGCACCGCTCTTCCTCGGCCGCAACTCCACTTCGCCCTGGAAGACCTCAGCGAGGGGAGGAACGCGGTCGCACATGGCAACGCTGACCCGGCTACGTTCGGACGCCGAAAGTCGTTCAAAGACCTTTACACCCGAGTGGATCAGGTCGAAGAGCTTGCCATCTACATCGTGGAGGCGTTCAACAGATACGTCCGAGATTCGCGTTTCCTGCGCCAACCACCCACTGCCTAGACCGGAGATCGTGGGCCCAAGGTGCCACCGCAGGTGCCACACCCCGCAGATCTCAGCGCATCCAGCACCACCTCATACCACCCATTTGCAGCGGAAACGCCCGAGCACCACCCCGTCTGCCGGATTCGAGTCTGGGACTCGTGATCTGGGGTGCTCTGAGCTGCTGTGACCCCGCCTGAGATGCGCTGAAACGACGTGAGGCGAAGCCGGGCGGGTGACGCTGCGCCGTGCCGGTGGCGCCATCACCTGCGTTCAGGTACCGTACATTTGTACGGAACTTCGACGGAGAAGCGGGATGGCGACGAAGGCGGAACGCGTAGAGGCTCGGCTGACGCCGGTCCAACGGCGACAGATCGAGCAGGCTGCCGCGCTGTCGGGCGAGTCGGTGTCGAGCTTCATGGTGCTCGCGGCGCTCGAACGTGCGGAGTCCGTCGTGGTCGAGCGCGCCACGACCGTCGTGGCCGCCGAGTACTTCGACCAGCTCGTGGCATCGCTCGATGAGCCGGAGGGCGCACCGCGTCTCGCTCGCGCCGCGAGAACGGCGAGACGGCGCAGACGCATCGCCGCGTCGTGAGATACCGCCTCGAACCGCTCACCGCCGAGCACGACCTCGACCCGTTCGACTCGGGCAAGCCGCCGCTGGACGAGTGGCTCAGGCACCACGCGCGCAACGCCACTGGCCAGGGCACACGCACCAACCTCCTGATCGACGCTCAGACTGACGCGGTGGTCGGCTTCTTCGCGATCGCGCCACACCTCATCGCACGCGACGAAGCGCCAAGGAGCATCGGCCGCGGCGCCCCCGCACGCATCCCAGCGATCCTCCTCGCCAAGCTCGCGCTCGACCAACGGCTCCAAGGAAGAGGACTCGGCGCCGAGTTGCTGATCCACGCACTCACGACGATCATCACCGCGGCCCGCACCGCCGGCGGCCGCATCATCGTCGTCGACGCGATCGACGACCAAGCCGCCGCCTTCTACCGCGCCCACGACTTCCAACCCGCGCCCAGCGACCCTCAACGGCTCGTGATGAAGCTCAGCACCGCCGCTCGCGCGCTCTCCCTGCCCTGGCCCTAGCCGCCGCTCCCCGAGGTGCCACCGCAGGTGCCACACCCCGCAGATCTCAGCGCAGCCAGCACCACCTCACACCGGCCATTTGCAGCCAAGACACCTGGACGGCACCACATCTGACTGGTTCGAGTCTGGAGTCGCAATACCCCGCAAGGCTTCGCGAACTCAGGCGCCCTCAGTCGCGGAGACCCGGTACTTGCGCACCTGGCGGTGAGGATGCGCGCGGCGGTGGTGTCGTCGGGGCCGGAGCCACGGAAGGCCGTCAGCGAGTCGTCGTCTTACCAGCGCTCGTAGACGTTGACGCGGCTCGGGTCGAGCGTGTCGGCGGTGAGGGCGTAGTCGAGACAGCCGGGCGCGCGGCGCGCCAGCGCGACCGCGGTGGCGCAGTCGGCGACATAGGTGTCGCGGTCGGCGGGGTCGACAGTGAGGTGGCCGGCGATGATCAGCATGCCTGTTACGACGACCACGGCGGCACGGATTCATCGCCCGCGACGCGTCACCGCTCGATGCCGTCGGCTTCTGAGACGATGGTCGACATGAATCGCGAGTGGCACGACGCCCATCCGATGCCAGACCACGCGACGTTCGAGCAGCGCGTGGCATGGCATCGCGAGCACGCCGCGGAGTGCGGCTGCCGCAGACCGCCCGAGAGAATCGCCGCGATCCTCGCCGCCGAGCGACACGACACGAGGTAGCGCACGCCGGCGCGCTCAGCGATGAGTTTGAGGCGAGGGATGGGTCTCCACCGACATGAGCGATCGGAGAGTAGTTCTCAAGATGGTCCTGTCCCTCGACGGTTTCGCCACCAGCCCGGACGGGACGCATCAATGGATGTTCGAGTGGTTCGGCGACGACTCCGGTGAGTGGAACCGCCGGGCGCTCGAGGCGGCCGGCGTCCACGCGATGGGCCGCCGCAGCTACGAGATCATGGGCCCGCACTGGGCCGCGTCCGAGGGGCCGATCGCAACCGCGATGAACGAGAAGCCGAAGGCTGTCTTCTCGCGCACTCTCGAGACGGCCGAATGGGGACCGGCCGAGATCTTCGGCGGTGATCTGGGCGCGGAGATCGCGGCGTTGAAGGCGCGCGATGACGAGGGGACCATCCTCGTCCACGGCGGCCCCGACTTCGCCGCGTCGCTGACCCGCCTCGGCCTCGTCGACGAATACCAGCTCACGACCGTCCCGATCGCGATCGGCGCGGGGCGCAGCCCGTTCGCGGACCTGAGAGAGCACCTGAAGCTGGACGTCGTCGAAGAGGAGCGCTTCAAGAGCGGAGCGCTCGCGCAGATCCTCGTGCCGAAGCGATCGCAGCAGTAGTCGCGGCGGGATCGCCGCTCAGCCCAGCAGCCGTTCGACGGTCCCGCCGAGGATCGCGGCGCGCGCGTCGGCAGGCATCGCCCAGGCGTCGTGGCGGCCGCGTTCGAGGGCCGGATCGCTGAGCGGCATGTCGGTCGAGAAGACGAGCCGGCCGGGGCCGATCGGCGGTGCGGCAAGCTCGGCGAGGACGGCGTCCCACGGCGCGTAGGCGGTGTCGGCGTACAGGTTCGACGCGCGTTCCAGTGCCGGGCGCGCGTCGATCCAGAAGTCGGTCGCGCCGCTCTTGCCCATGATGAACGCGACCTGCGGGTGACGGACGGCCAGCTCGGCGAGCTGCAGCGGCAGCGCGAACGACGGCGTGCCGGTGCGGACGTAGACCGGCCAGCCGCGCTCGGCCGCCGCCTCGACCAGCGGATCGACCTGTCCGTCGAGGAGGTCGAACCCTTGCACAGCGGGATCCAGCGCCAAGGCGACTGCCCCCTCCTCCGCCGCGCGGGCAAGCTCGTCGAGGGCACGAGCGCCGCGCCACGGCGTGGCGACCGCATACGGGAGCAGCCGGCCGCCGCTGGCGCGCGCCGCCGCTGCGACGAAACCGTTGCCTTCGCGGTGGTCGACGGCGAGGCAGCGCTCGACCGGCGAGATCAGCGCACGATCGATCGCGAGGCGGTCCATCGCGGCGAGCAGCTCGTCCGCGCTCAGCGCGGCGTCACGTCCGTCGCCGAGCCGGACATGGGCGTCGATCACGGTCATCTGGAGGCCTCCGCAGCAGCGGCGACCGCGGGCGTGGTGAGCCCGAGCGCGGCGAGCGCGTCGCGGTGGATGATCGCCTCGATCTCCTCCAGCGGCACCGGCGGCAGCTTCGTTCCCTCGACGATCGCGTTGACCTCGCGCAGCGCCGCGATCGCCTCCGCCGTCGTCGCGATCGGGAAGTCCGAGCCGAGCAGCAGCTTCTCCGTCGCGCCCCACTCCGACGCCAGCCGCATGCACTCCCAGAACGACCACGCGCGATACGGCAGCGCCGAGACATCCGCATAGACATGCGGATGCTTGCGGATCACGGCGATCGTGTCGCGCTGCCACGGATGGCCCATGTGCGCCATCACGACCCGCAGCTCGGGGAAGGCCATCGCGATCTCGTCCATCGTCAGCGGATGCGCGTAGCGCAACGGCGCCTCCCGGATCGGCGACGTGCCCTGATGAAACAGGATCGGCAGCCCATGCTCCTGCGCCCAGCCGTACAGCTCCAGCGCGGCCGGGTCGAGCGGATCGAAACGCTGGTAGTTCGGCCCCAGCTTCACCCCGCGCAACCCCAGCTCGACACGGCAGCGCTCGGCCTCCTCCAGCGCGCCAGGCGCCGTCGGATCGACCGACAGAAAGCCGATCCGCCGCGCCGGATCGGCGGCGGCGAACTCGGCCGTCGACTCGTTGATCCGTGCCGGATCGGTCGGTATCCCGGTCCCGCCGAGCGGGTCCTCGAGCGCGATGTTGAACACGATCGACACGTCCGCCGCGCCGACCTGCTCGTCGTACTCAGCCCAGCTGTTGGTCGTCACGACGGCGCGGTCCGGCCGCCAGCGGTCGTAGGCGCGGCGCTCGTCGCCGGGAACGGCCCCGCGGTGCGTCGGCGTGTGAGTGTGGACGTCGACGATCATCGGACCCCGGCAGCGATCGAAGGGACGGAACGGCCGCTCGACGCCGCAGCCGCGGCAGCGGCGGCGAACGCCGGCAGCGCTCGTCCCGGCGCGAGCGCGAGGTTGTAGAGCGCGACACCGGCCGCGCCGGCCTCGCCCAGCGCGCCGACGTCAGCGGCGATCGCGGCCGGCGTGCGCTC
This sequence comes from Conexibacter sp., assembly GCA_035473605.1. Lineage (GTDB taxonomy): Bacteria > Actinomycetota > Thermoleophilia > Solirubrobacterales > Solirubrobacteraceae > Conexibacter. Next base: position 2,445 of record DATIOB010000666.1, on the reverse strand, counting down.
CGGATCCCAGTTGGTCGAGACGACGGCGGGCACCTTGCCGGTGAGCGCGCGCAGCGCCGCGAAGTGGTCGAGCATCGCTTGGCCCGAGCGTTCGCCGAGCGTGAGGATCACGCCGTCGACGCCGGCGACGGCGTCCGGCGCGACGCCCTGCAGCGCGACGGTCGCGGCCTCGCCGTAGGCGGTCGTGCGCAGCGAAGCGCCGTGCGCGTGGGCCTGTTCGCAGGCGTCGCCGAGCAGCCTGCCCAGCGCCGCCGCGCGCGGTGCGATCAGCCGCGCGGTCAACGCTGCGACGGCGTCGTCGTCGGCGTCGGAGGCGCGCTCGCCCGCGGTGAACGGCGGACCGGCCGCCGCGCGGGTGCGCGCGGCGAGCGCCTCCGGGTCCTCGCCGGCGGCGGCGAAGAGATCGCGGCAGGCGGCGCAGAAGCACTGGCTGCCGAGCCGCAGCGCCCGCGGATGCGGCTCGCCCTGCCAGATCGTGATCGTGTAGCCCGGCTCCCACGCCGGGTAGGCCGCCGACTCGACCTCGATGCCGTCGGGCGCGAACTGACGGCAGACGTCGTCGACGAGCGACCGCACGTACGCGGCCGACTGCGGGTGCGAGGGGCAGAGCGAGCGGCCGACCGGCGCGCCGTCGACCGACTGCGCCTCGGCCTCCGGGAGCGCGGCGACGAGCGCCTCGTTGTGCAGCAGCACGAGCCAGGCGTGGAAGGCGATCCCGCGTCGCGCGCAGGCGGCGCGCAGCTCGTGCACGGCGCGCACCGTCTCGACCGACGCCGTCCGCGTCGGCGTCAGCGCCTCGTAGCGCCGCGGGTCGGGATCGAAGGCGATGTGACCGGCCGGGACCGTCGCGACATGCCCGTAGCGCGGATAGAGCAGCCGCGCGCGGTGATAGGAGAGCGCGACGGCGACGCCGCCGAAGCCCAGCTCGGCGACCTGCTCGGCGAGCCGCTCGGGCCCGGCGAGCAGCGCCTCCTCGGGATAGGTCCAGACGTACGGCGCGTAGCGGAAGCCGCTCATCGGAACGTCGCCTCCAGCTCGGCGTCGGGGACGATGCCGAGACCGGGACCGGCCGGCAGGTGCGCGAGCACCCCGTCGATCGCGACCGGCTCCGCCGCGAACCGCTCGGCGTAGTAGAGCGGCCCGGCGATGTCCGACGGGATCGTCGCGCTCAGGCGCTCGATCGCGCAGGCGACGTGCAGCTGCGCGGCGGCGCCGATGTCGCCCTCCATGTTCGAGCCGATGATCGTCTCCAGGCCGAAGGCCGCGGCGAGGTTCGCCTGCGCGACGGCGCGCTCGAGGCCGCCGCTCTTGCCGACGTAGATCGCGACGGCGTCGGCGGCGTCGGCGCGCACGACGCGCGCGAGATCGCCGAGCGAGAAGACCGACTCGTCGACCAGCAGCGGCAGCCCGCGGCCGCGCAGCTCGCGCAGGCCGTCGAGGTCCTCGGCCGCGAGCGGCTGCTCGACGAAGGCCGGCCGCGACGGCGCCGTCAGCTCCAGCGCGCGGGCGGCGGCGCCGCGGCTCCAGCCGCCGTTGGCGTCCATCCCGAGGAAGGCCTCCTCGCCGACCAGGCGGCGGGCGTATGCGAGCCGGCGCGCGTCGACGGCGGGGTCGAAGCCGACCTTCAGCTTGAACGCCTCGAAGCCGCGCGCGACCGCGGCGGCGTGCGCTGCCTCGATCGCCGCCTCCTCGCCGCTGAGCGACAGCTTCGTCGGCACCGTCGCGCGGAAGGGACCGCCGAGCAGGACCGTCACCGGCAGCCCGGTCGAGCGGCCGAGCGCGTCCCACAGCGCCATGTTGACGCCGGCCTTCGTGAACGGGTTGGCGGCCAGCGTCCGATCGAGCCGGGTGCTGAGCGCGGCGACCGGCGCCAGCGGCTGCCCGACGAGCGCCTCACGCAGCAGCGTGCGCGCGAAGTGGGCGGCGGTGACGCCGTCCTCCCCGCTCCACAATGGGGTCGCGCTCACCTCGCCGTAGCCGATCGCGCCGTCGTCGCAGGCGATCCGCACGAGCGCGAACGGCGAGCTGGCATGGGTTCCTCTCGCGCCGTGCACGACGAGGTCGGGATCGACGCGCGGCGTCACCGTCGTCGCCTCGACGGCGACGATCGTCGGGACCTGCTGCTCATGACTCATGCGACCTGCTCCTCCAGTCTCAGCAGCGCCCGCGCGTTGCCGTCGAACATCGCCGCGCGCACGCGCTCGTCGAGCTGCAGCCGCCGGATCTCCTCGACCCGCTCTGCCGCGAAGGTCTGCCGCGGGCCGGCGCCGAGCCCGGCGTCGGTGCCGAACAGCAGCCGCTCGGGCGGGCAGCGGGCGACGACGGCGCGGATCCCGACGTTGGGCGTCCCGCACAGGCAGATCCACAGGTTCGGCGTGCCGTTGACGGCGGCGATCGCCTCGCGCCAGTGGTCCTGCAGACCGCCGTGCCCGAGCACCATGGGCA
>DATIOB010000665.1:0-3378 GCA_035473605.1 Conexibacter sp. | reverse complement strand
CAGGTCGGCCGCGCCCTCGACCTCGACGACGACGAGCGCCGCGCGCTCTACCTCGCCGCGCTCTTCCACAACGTCGGCACCGTCGGCGTCCCCGCGGCGCTGCTGGCCCATCCCGGCGAGCTGCACGAGGAGGAGCGCGCGATCCTGCGCGAGCATCCGCTGATCGGCGAGCGGATGCTGCGCGCGCTGCCGCTGCTGCGCGACGCCGCCCCGATCGTCCGCCACGAGCACGAGCGCTGGGACGGCGCCGGCTACCCCGACGGGCTCGCCGGCGAGCAGATACCGCTCGCCGCGCGGATCCTGCTCGCCTGCGACGTCTTCGTCTCGATGACCTCGCCGCGCCCGTGGCGGCCGCCGCGCCCGGCTGCCGCCGCGCGCGCCGAGCTGCGGCGCGTCAGCGGCGCCCAGCTCGACGGCCGCGTCGTCGACACGCTGCTGGAGCTGCTCGACGACCAGGTCGCCGACCTGGACGACGACGACGAGCGCAGCGTCCAGCCCGCCGGCGTCTGAGCCGCGCGCGGCTATCCCTCCGCCAGCTCGGCGACGAGCCGCAGCTGCTCGAGCCGCTCCTGCAGCGTCCACGCCATCGGCGAGACCATCAGCGTGCCGACGCCGGCCTCGCGGAAGACCCGCAGCCGCTCGCGCACGACGTCGGCCGGTCCGCACAGCGAGACGAGGTCGATCAGCTCGTCGGGCAGCGCCGCGGCGGCCTCCTCGCGCTTGCCGTCGAGGTAGAGGTCCTGGACCGTTCTGGCGGCCTCCTCGAAGCCGTAGCGCTGCACGAGGCTGTTGTAGAAGTTCGCTCTGCGCGAGCCCATCCCGCCGACGTAGAGCGCCAGGTACGGCCGCATCGCGTCACGCGCCGCGGCGCGGTCGTCGGTCACGAAGACGTTGACCGTCGGCGCGATGTCGAAGTCGTCGAGCGTGCGGCCGCCGCGCGCCGCGCCCTCCTCGAGGTGACCGCGGAACTCGCTCACGTGCTCTGGGCTGAACAGCGTCGGGATCCAGCCGTCGGCGATCTCGCCGGCGAGCGCCGTGTTCTTCGGCCCGATCGCGGCGAGGTAGATCGGGATCCGCTCCTGCACCGGTGCGATCGTCAGCTTGAGCGCCTTGCCGGGCCCGTCCGGCAGTGGCAGCTCCAGCGTCTCGCCCTTGAAGACGACGCGCTGGCGCGCCAGCGCCATCCGCACGACCGCGACGTACTCGCGCGTGCGCTGGAGCATTCTGCCGTAGCGCTGGCCGTGCCAGCCCTCGGCGACCTGCGGGCCGGAGGCGCCGAGGCCGAGCAGCATGCGCCCGCCGGAGAGCTGGTCGATCGTCGCCGCCGTCATCGCCGTCATCGCGGCGCTGCGGGCGGGGATCTGGAAGATCGCCGAGCCGAGCTTGATCGTGCTCGTCCCAGCCGCCAGCCAGGCGAGGATCGTCGCGGTGTCGGAGCCGTATGCCTCCGCCGCCCAGACGGAGTCGTAGCCGAGCCGCTCGGCCTCCTGCACGATCGCGAGCTGCTCCTGCGAGGTCAGCCCGAGACCCCAGTAGCCGACGTGGACACCGAGGCGCATCAGAGGTCCTCGCCGGCCCGCGCGAAGATGATCTCGGGCACGATGCAGGCGGGGGAGAGCTTCAGCAGCATCCGCACGGCCTCGGAGATGTCCTCGGGGCGGATCATGTCGCTCGGCTGCACGTGGCCCTTGACGAAGTCGGTCATCGCCGTGTCGACGAAGGCGGGGCAGAGCGCGGTCGACTTGATCCCGTCCGCGTTCAGCTCCTTGTTCATCGCCTCGGTGAAGCCGATCACGGCGGCCTTCGTGGCGGAGTAGATCGACAGCCACGCCTGGCCGCGCTTGCCGGAGATCGACGAGGTGTTGACGACGAGCGCGTTGCGGTGCTCGCTGCCGGCCGCGCGCAGCAGTCTCGCGCACTCGCGATAGAAGAGGATCGGCGCGCGCAGGTTGACGTCGAGCTGCATGTCGAGCCGCTTCGTCTCGATGTCGGCGACGGCGGCGCCGATCCCGACGCCGGCGTTGTTGACGAGCACGTCGAGGCGCCCGTAGCGCTGCTCGTGGGCCGCGACGACCGCCTTGACCGCATCCTCCTCCGACAGCGGCCCGGCGACGTCCTGGACGTCGTAGCCGGCCTCGCGCAGCTCCTGGGCGGCCGCTGCCAGCTTCTCGGGCCGGCGGGCCGCGAGCGTGATGCCGTAGCCCTCCTCGCCGAGCATCCGCGCGATCGCCAGTCCGATCCCGCTCGAAGCCCCCGTCACGATCGCCGCTCGCTGCGCCATCTCCACCATCCCTTGCTCTCGTCGGCTGCGCGGGCCTCTCCGAGCCCGGCGGTGGTATCCAATCACTCCACCGCGCGCGACTCGCCGCTTGCCGACGCCGTACGCTTTCGCGATGGCCGACCGCACCCCCGAGATCGCGGTCCTGGCCGTGCTCGCGCTGCTGATCGCCGGCGGACTGCTGTTCGGCGGCGCCGGCGGGAGCGATGACGGCGGCGGCGGCGAGGCGATCTCCCCGCAGCGGCTGGCGCGCGTCGAGCAGCGCGTCGAGGAGCTGCGCGGGCTCGACTTCAAGCGGCCGGTGAGGGTGACCGTGATGAGCCCGGAGGAGGTGCGCGCCTACGGCGTCAGAGAGGAGCGCGCCGCCAGCTCCCGAGCGCGCGACGCCGCCAGCGAGGAGCTGCTGAAGCTGCTCGGCCTGATCGCGCCCGACGTCAGGCTCTCCGCCGTCACCGAGTCGGTCTACGGCGAGCAGGTCGCCGGCTTCTACGACCCCAGAACGGAGCGCCTCGCGCTCGTCAGCGGCGTCGGGATCGACGACGCGACGCTCGCGCACGAGCTGACCCACGCGCTCGAGGACCAGCACTTCGACCTCGCCAGACTGGGCGGCGACGATGGCGGCGAGATCTCCGACGAGGATGCCGCCAGCGCCGAGAGCGGACTCGTCGAGGGGACCGCCACGGTCCTGATGAAGCGGTACCTCGAGCGCTATCCCGAGGCGCTGTCGTTCGGCGACGCGCTCGGGCAGCTGTGGGGCGCGAGCGGCTCGACGCCGCTGCCGCCGTACGTCATGCGCTCGCTGCTGTTCCCCTACGAGCAGGGCGAGCGGTTCGTCTCGCGGCTGCTGGAGGAGGGCGACTGGAGACTGGTCGACGAGGCGTTGCGCGAGCGGCCGCCGCGCTCGACCGCCGAGCTGTACGACGCCGAGCGCTGGCTGAGAGGCGAGCGCCCCGCGTCCGTGACGGTGCCGGCCGCCGAGGCGCCCGGCGCCGGCTGGAGACGGGTCGCCGGCTCGACGCTCGGCCGCTTCGACCTCGCCGAGCTGCTGCGCGAGGGGGTCGGCACGCAGGCCGCCGGCCAGCTCGCCGCGACGTGGGAGG
>DATIOB010000664.1:0-18243 GCA_035473605.1 Conexibacter sp. | reverse complement strand
CGATGAGGTCGATCGTGAAGACGGCCGTCCGCTCCAGGTCCCACTCTGCCGCGATCGACGGATGCAGCTCGCCGATCCAGCCGACGACCGCCTCGTCGCCGCCGCCGTGCGGGGTCACGATCACGCGCGCCGAGCGACCCGGGTGCAGGAACGGCTCGCCGCCGCGCTCCAGCCGCCAGCTGACGCGCAGCGTGTCGAGCAGGTGCGCGAGCACGCCCTTGGCGGCGAAGAAGTCGGCCTGGGGCGGCTGCGGCTCGACCCAGTTCGGCGGTCGCAGCGCGCCGGTCAGCAGCGCGCCGAGCAGGTGCGGCTCGTGCGGCAGGTCGTCGTCGCCGGGCACGAAGACCGCGCCCGACTCGAAGATCGCGACGTCGGCGAGGCCGCGCGTGACGTTGCGCTGGGCGACGTCGAGCAGGCCGCCGAGCAGCGTCGTGCGCAGCAGCCCGTGGTCGGACGACATCGGGTTCTCGACCGCGAGCGCCGCGCGACGGGGGTCGTCGGCCGGCAGCCGCAGTCTGTCGGCCAGCTCCGGCGGCGACCAGCTCCAGCCGATGATCTCGTGCAGGCCGGCGCCGGCGAGCGTGTCGGCGGCGGTGCGCCGCAGCTGCTGCCACGGCGTCAGCCGCCCGGCGGCGCCGCGCCGCAGCGGCAGCGTCGCCGGCAGGTTGTCGACGCCGTCGATCCGCGCGACCTCCTCGATCAGGTCGGCCTCACGCGTGACGTCGTTGCGGCGGAAGTGCGGGACCGTCACGTCGAGCCCGTCCGCGATGCTCTCGGTCGCGAAGCCGAGCGCGGTCAGGATCTCGGCGCTGCGCGTGCGCGGGATCTCGGCGCCGAGCAGGCCGACGACGCGCGCGTCGCGCAGGTGGATCTGAGCGTGCGTGCCGTCCCAGCCGGAGGGGCCGGCGACGTCGAGCGTGCCCTCGCGCACGGTCGCGCCGGTCAGCTCGACCAGCAGCCTCGTCGCGACCGCCTGCGCCTCCAGCGTCTGCTCCGGCGAGAGCCCCTTCTCGAAGCGGCCCGACGCCTCCGAGCGCAGCGCCAGCCGCGTCGAGGTGCGCTGGATGTTGGGACCGTCCCAGACGGCCGACTCCAGCAGGACCGTCGTCGTCGCGTCCGAGACCTCCGAGCGGGCGCCGCCCATCACGCCGGCCAGCGACGTGGGACCGTCGGCGTCGCAGATCACGACCATGTCGGGGTCGAGTCTGCGCGTCTCGCCGTCGAGTGTCTCGAGCGTGTCGCCGTCGCGGCCGTCGCGCACGACCAGCTTCCCGCCGGCGACGCGATCGAGGTCGAAGGCGTGCAGCGGCTGCCCCGTCAGCAGCATCACGTAGTTGGTGATGTCGACGACGTTGGAGATCGGCCGCTGGCCGGCGGCCATCAGCCGCGCCTTCAGCCAGTACGGCGACGGGCCGACCGTCACGTTCTCGAAGATGCGCGCGGTGAAGCGCGGGCAGCGGTCGGTCTCGACGGTCACGTCGATCCCGGCGAGCGGACCGGCCGAGCCCGCGTCCTGCTCCCACGGCGCCGGGCCGAGCGGGGCGCCGGTCGCGGCGTGGACCTCGCGCGCGACGCCGTAGACGCCGAGGCAGTCGGGCCGGTTGGGCGTGATCTCCAGCTCCAGCACGTCGGTCTCGAGCGGCAGCACGTTGCCGAGCGGCGTGCCGGCGATCAGCTCGTCGGGCAGCTCCATGATGCCGGCGTGGTCGACGCCGATGTCGACCTCCGACTCGCCGAGGATCATCCCCAGCGATTCGACGCCGCGCAGCTTCGCCTTCTTCAGCTTCGTGCCGTCGGGCAGGCGGGCGCCGGGGCGCGCGAGCGCGACGGTGATGCCGGCGCGCGCGTTCGGCGCGCCGCAGACGACCTGCACCGGCTCGGCCTCGCCGACGTCGAGCTTGGTGACGCGCAGGCGGTCGGCGTCAGGGTGCTGCTCGGCCTCCAGCACCTTCGCGACGACGAAGTGCTCGCCCGAGGGGACGCCGTGATGGTGGACACGCTCGACCTCGGTGCCGGTCAGCGCCAGGCGCGACGCGAGCGCGTCGGCGGAGAGATCGGGATGGACGTGCTCGTGGAGCCAGGAAAGCGGGACCTTCATCGCGAGGTGACCTCCGTCAGAACTGCCGCAGGAAGCGGAGGTCGTTGTCGTAGAAGAGGCGCAGGTCGGAGACGCCGTGCTTGAGGAAGGCGATCCGCTCGACGCCCATGCCGAAGGCGAAGCCCTGGATCTTCTCCGGGTCGTAGCCGTGCTCTCTCACGTGGGAGAAGACGTTCGGGTCGACCATGCCGGCGCCGAGGATCTCGATCCAGCCCGTGCCCTTGCAGAGGCCGCAGCGCGAGCCGTCCTTCAGGTGACCGCTGCCGTTGCAGCGGAAGCAGGAGACGTCGATCTCGACGCTCGGCTCGGTGAAGGGGAAGAAGTGCGGGCGCAGCCGCACCTCGCGCTCGTCGCCGAAGATCGCGCGCGCGAACTGCAGCAGCGTGCCCTTGAGGTCGGCGAGCGTGATGTCCTCGTCGACCGCGAGGCCCTCGATCTGGTGGAACTGCGGCGTGTGCGTCGCGTCGCTGTCGCGGCGGTAGACGCGGCCGGGCACGATCAGGAACAGCGGCGGCGGCTGCAGCTCCATCGCGCGCACCTGCATCGGCGAGGTGTGCGTCCGCAGCACGACGTCGTCGGCGACGTAGAAGGTGTCGCTCTTGAGCCGCGCCGGGTGGGCGGCGTCGTGGTTGAGCGCGTCGAAGTTGTAGTAGACGCGCTCGACCTCGGGCCCCTCGGCGACGGTGAAGCCCATCCCGACGAAGACGTCCTCGATCTCGCGCCGCGTCTGGCTCAGCAGGTGCAGGCCGCCGGCCGGCGGCAGCGGCGCGCCCGGCAGCGTCACGTCGATGCGGTCGGCGGCGAGCTGCACGTCCAGCTCGGCGGCCGCGAGCGCGCCGTTGCGCGCCTCGATCAGCGCCTCCAGCGCCTTGCGCGCCTCGTTGGCGGCCTTGCCGACCGGGCCGCGCTGCTCCGGCGGCAGCTGCGCGACGCCGCGCAGCATGTTCGGCAGCTCGGCTCTGCGGCCGAGCCATCTGACGCGCACCTGCTCCAGGGCGTCGGTCGTCGTCGCGGCGGAGACCTCGGCCTCGCCCGCTCTCTTCAGCTCGTCGATGCGCTCGATCATGCGGCGTCCATCCTATGGTCCAGCGCGCCGAGGCCGCGCGTTGCCTCGTACAGGGCGATCGTCGCCGCCATCGCGGCGTTGAGCGACTCCGAGTGGATCGGGATCCGCACCGTCCGATCGCAGGCGGCGACCAGCTCCGCCGGCAGCCCGGCGCGCTCGGCGCCGATCAGCAGCGTCGCGGGCGCGGTCAGCGGCCCGGCGAGGTTGCCGGCGTCGGCGTGCGCGTCGAGCGCGATCGTCTCCCCCGGCAGCTCGGCGACCGTCGCGGCGCGCGCGACCGGGACCTGGAAGAGCGCGCCCATGCTCGCGCGCACGGCTTTGGGCCCGAAGGGATCGGCGCAGCCGGGACCGAGCACGACGCAGGCGGCGCCGAACGCGAGCGCGCTGCGCAGCACCGTGCCGACGTTGCCGGGATCGGTGATCCCGTGCAGGTAGACGGCGAGCGGGCCGAGCGGCGCCGGCGCCCAGCGCGTCTCGTAGACGGCCAGCGCGCGCGTGCCCGAGCCGAGCTGCGAGACGTGCGCGAGCACGTCCGGCTCGACCTCGGTGCCGCCGAGCCCGCTGCCCGTCGCGCAGTAGCGCTCCAGCGCGCGCCAGCCGGCGGCATCGGCCGCCTGCAGCAGGTCCTCGCCCTCGGCGACGAAGCGCCCCATCTCGTCGCGGCCGCGCTTGCGCGCGAGCCGGCGGAGATCCTTCAGGCGCTCGTTGTGGGGTGAGGTGATCGGTGGCATCGGTCGCTCTGGCTTCGGGGTGCGGCGCTGCGGTCCTGCGGTGCAGCGCTTAAACGAGAAAGGGCGCCGTCCTGGAGGAGTCGGCGCCCGATCGGGAGAAGCTGGTGAGGTGGGTGCTTACGCAGCCGCCGCCAGCGCCTCGCGGGCCTTGTCGGCGTAACGTCGGAAGGCGTCGGCATCGCGCACGGCGATGTCGGCGAGGATCTTGCGATCGACCTCGACGCCGGCCAGGTTGAGGCCGTGCATGAACTGCGAGTACGAAAGATCGTTGATGCGCGCGGCCGCGTTGATGCGCGTGATCCACAGGCGGCGGAAGTCGCGCTTGCGGTTGCGGCGATCGCGGTAGCGGTACTGGTCCGCCTTGAGGAGGGCTTCCTTCGCGCGTCTGTAGTTCGAGTTGGCTTCGCCACGGAAGCCTCTCGTCATCTCCAGGACTTCACGGCGCTTCTTGCGCGCGTGAACGGAGCGCTTGACGCGGGTCACTTGCCCACCCCGAGCAGCTTCTTGATGCGCGGCGCGTCATGGTCGGACATGATCGCGGGGCGACCGAGCGCGCGCTTACGCTTCGGCGACTTCTTCTCCAGGATGTGGCTGGTGAAGGCGTGACGACCACGGACCTTGCCCTTGGCGGTCACCTTGAAGCGCTTCTTGGCGCCGGAATGAGTCTTCATCTTGGGCATTGGGACGGAGAAGTAAAGCAAACTCCGCGAGTCGCTGCGGTTTGCCCTGCTGGTGCAGGGGTTCGGCGCCGGCTCAGCGCAGCGAGGCGCGCAGCGCCAGCGCGCGCTCGGCGCCGGCGTCGATCGTCGCACGCGGGAGCTGGCCGCGCTGCACGGCACGCACCAGCGCCGCGGCGCCGCGGTCGGCGGCCGTCTCGGTCTGGCAGAACAGCAGCAGGTCGTTGCCGGCGCGGACGGCGGCGAGCGCCTTGCGCTCCGGGCTGAGATGGGCGATCGCCGGCACCTCGAGGTCGTCGGTGACGATCGCGCCGTCGAAGCCGACGACGTCGCGCAGCTCGGTCGTCGTGATCCGCTCGGAGAACATCGCGGGGCGGTCGCCGTCGAGCGCCGGATAGATCCCCGTCGAGACCATCACGAGCGGGATCCCCCGCCTGGCCGCCGCTCTGAAGGGAACCTCGTCGGTCGCGCGCAGCGTCGCCAGCGGCACGTCGATGCGGTTGAGCCGCAGATCCTCGTCGTGGCCGCCGCGGCCGAGGCCGGGGAAGTGCTTGGCGCTGGCGAGGACTCCGCCGGCTCTGAGGCCGTCGGCGAAGGCGCCGCCGAGGCTGCTGACCTGCTCCGGCGTGGCGCCGTAGGTCCGCCCCAGCTCCAGCACGCTCGAGCCCGGCAGGCCGAGGTCGAGCACCGGCGCGAGGTTGACGTTGACGCCGACCGCTCTGAGGTTGGCCGCGGTCGCGACGCCGGTGCGGCGCGCCAGCGACGCGCTGCCGCGCGCGGCGACCTGGACGGGCGAGAGCTGCGGAGCGCCGGGCAGGCGCTTCACGAGCCCGCCCTCCTGGTCGATCATGATCAGCAGCGGGTGGTCGCGCAGCGCGCGCGGGCCGCGGCGGCGCTCCTGCTGGAGGCGGGCGGTCAGCGCGCTCAGCTGCGCGCGCGTGCCGACGTTGCGGGCGAAGAGGATCACGCCGCCCAGCTCGCCGCGGCGGATCTTGCGCGCCAGCGCATCCGGCACGGTCGTGCCCGGCAGCGAGCCGATCACGCGCTGGCCGACGGCCTGGCGCAGCGTCAGCGAGGCGGCCGTCGAGCCGGTTGCCTGGGCGACAGCGGCGTCAGAGCCACGCGCGGGCGCGGGCACGCCGGCCGCACTAGGCGCGACAGCGCGCGCGGCCGTCGCCGGCGGGCTGCCGGCAACGGTCTGCTGTGCGCTCGGAGCACCGGCGGCCGCGCCGAGCGCGGTCGCCAGTGCGACGAGCAGAGAGGTGATCATCGGCCCAACGGCGCCGGGAGCACCGTCAGGAGGTGGCGGCGGCGCCCTCGGCGGGCGTCTCGTCGCCTCTGGCGGCGGCTCTTCTTCTGGCTCTTGCGGCCGCTCTTCTGGCCGGAGCTCTTCTGGCGGGAGCGTCCGCTCTCGCGGCAGCTCTTCTCGCCGGCGCGGCGGCTCTCGCCGGCGCCTCGGCCTTCGCCGGAGCGTCAGCTCTCGCCGGCGCCTCGGCTTCTTCCGTCGGAGCGTCAGCCTCGGCCTCGGCCGCCGGAGCGGCTTCGGGCTCGGCAGGCGCCTCGGGAGCAGCCCCAGCCTCGGCAGGCGCCTCAGCCGGAGCAGCCTCGGCCTCGGCCGGAGCCTCAGTCGGAGCGGCTTCCGCCTCAGCCGGCGCGGCGTCGGCTCTCGCCGGAGCCTCGGCAGGCGCAGCGTCGGCTCTCGCCTCAGCCGGAGTCGCCTCAGCGGGCGCGGCGTCAGCTCTCGGCGCGTCGCCTCTCGGCTTTCTCGCGCCGCCGCTCTCGGCTTCCGCGAGGATCGCCTTCGAGGGGCCGAGCATCATCGTCATGTTGCGGCCGTCCTGGATCGGACGCTGCTCGACGATCGCCAGATCGGCCAGCTCCTCGGCCAGTCTCTCCAGCAGCACCTGACCACGCTCGGGATGCGTCACCTCGCGCCCGCGGAACATGATCGTGATCTTGACCTTGTCCTTGTGCTTGAGGAAGCGGGTGACGTGACCCTTCTTCGTCTCGTAGTCGTTCAGCGCGATCTTCGGGCGGAACTTGATCTCGCGGATCGTGATCTGCTGCTGGTGCTTCTTGGCCGCCTTGACCTTCTGCGCCTGCTCGTATCTGTATTTGGAGTAGTCCAGAATCCGGCAGACGGGCGGGCGAGCGTCAGCGGCGACCTCGACAAGGTCGAGATCACGCTCCTGGGCGAGTCTCAGCGCATCCGGCGTCTTGAGGATGCCGATCTGCTGTCCGTCCTCACCGATGAGTCGGACTTCTGGCACGCGGATCCGCTCGTTGATGCGCGTGTTGTCCCGCTCTGGCGGGCGCCGGTCGAACCGTCGAGGGACCGGCATTACGAAGCCTTGTTCTGTCGCGTCAAGAGTTGCGCGACGTGTTGGTCATGAGCATCAAGGGGGCGCAGTATAGCGACGCCGGCGACACAGGATCGGGAGTTCTGCATCTACGCGGACCGTCGCTCGGTCTCGTCCGCCACGCGCGCGACGAAGTCGGCGACCGCGAGACTGCCGAGGTCGCCCTCTCTGTGGCGCCGCAGACCGACCTCGCCAGCCTCCAGCTCTCTGTCGCCGACGATCAGCATGTACGGGATCTTCTGCAGCTCCGCCTCGCGGATCTTGCGGCCGATCGACTCGACGCGCTCGTCGACCTCGACGCGCACGCGTCTGGCCCGCAGCGCCGCGACGACCTCCGCGGCGTAGTCGAGGTGGCGGTCGGCGATCGGCAGCACGATCGCCTGCACCGGCGCCAGCCAGACCGGGAACTCGCCCGCGTAGTGCTCGATCAGCATCCCGATGAAGCGCTCGTAGGAGCCCATCGCGGCGCGGTGGATCATCACCGGCGTGTGCTCTCTGTCGTCGGCGCCGACGTAGGTCAGCCCGAAGCGGTCCGGCATCGAGTAGTCGAGCTGGACGGTGCCGAGCTGCCACGAGCGGCCGATCGAGTCGGTCACGTGGAAGTCGATCTTGGGGCCGTAGAAGGCGCCGTCGCCCGGGTTGAGGCGGTAGTCGAGCCCCTTGGCCTTCAGCGCCTCGGCCAGCTTGCCCTCGGCGCGGTCCCACATCTCGTCGGTGCCGACGCGGTTCTCGGGCCGTGTCGAGAGCTCGATGTCGATCTCGAACTCGAACCGCCCGAGCGTCTCGAAGATCAGGTCGAGGCAGGCGATCACCTCATCCTGGACCTGCTCCTCGGTGCAGAAGACGTGCGCGTCGTCCTGCGCGAAGTGCCGCACGCGCATCAGGCCGTGGAGCGTGCCCGACGGCTCGAAGCGGTGCAGCAGGCCCGGCTCGCTGTAGCGGACCGGCAGGTCTCTGTAGGAGTGGCGCTGGCTGCCGAAGAGGTGCGCGTGGCCGGGGCAGTTCATCGGCTTGAGCGCCATCTCCCGGTCCTCGGCGGCGGTCAGGAACATGTTCTCGCGGTACTTGCCCCAGTGCCCGGAGGTCTTCCACAGCTCGCTGTCGTAGATCTGCGGCGTCTTGACCTCGTCGTAGCCGCGCGGCTCGTTCATGTCGCGCGTGAAGGCGACGAGCGAGTTGAACAGCTTCGTGCCGCGCGGCAGCCAGAAGGCGGCGCCGGGCGAGACGGCCGAGAACTGGAACAGTCTCAGCTCTCTGCCGAGGCGGCGGTGGTCGCGCTTCTTCGCCTCCTCGAGCATCTCGAGGTGCTGCGCAAGCTCCTCCTTGGAGAAGAAGGCGGTGCCGTAGATGCGCGTCAGCATCGTGCGGCTCGCGTCGCCGCGCCAGTAGGCGCCGGCGATCGACTGCAGCTTGAACGCCTTGATCCGCTTTGTGCCCGGACCGTGCGGGCCGCGGCAGAGGTCGGTGAAGGGGCCGTTGGTGTAGAGCGAGACCGTTCTGACGTCCTCGTTCTTGACGAGATCCTCGATCAGCTCGACCTTGTACGGCTGGTCCTCGCGCACGAACCGCTCGAGCGCCTCGCCGACCGTGACGTCCTCGCGCGCGAACTGCTCGTCGGCCTTGATGTGCGTGCGCATCTGCTGCTCGATGCGCTCGAAGTCGGCGTCGGAGACCGTGACGCCGTCGGGGAACTCGAAGTCGTAGTAGAAGCCGTTGTCGATCGCCGGGCCGATCGAGCTCTTCACGCCCGGATAGAGGTCGATCACGGCGGCGGCGAGCACGTGCGCGGTGTCGTGGCGCAGCAGCTCCAGCGCCTCCTCCCCGCTCTTCTGCGTGATGATCTCCAGCCGTGCGCCGTCGTGCAGCGGCGCCGTCAGGTCGCGCGGCTCGCCGTCGACCTTGACCGCGAGCGCGGCGCGTGCGAGGCCGGCGCCGATCGCGGCGGCGGCATCGGCGCCGGTGGCGCCGTCTTCGAGCTGAAGCTCGGTTCCATCTGGCAGGAGGGCCTTCATCGGATGGCCAGGATACGCGAAGCGGACAGCGTGGTCCCGATCAACTGGGGTTAGCCGCACCCCCGGGTCGGGGCCTGGCCTCACCCATGCTCGCCGGGCCCCCTCATGGGAGCGCGATCACGCGCTTGGAAGTCTGCTCGCAAGCATCGAGTCACCAGGCCACAAGGGGTTGCGAGCCATCATGCAGAAAGAGAACTTCGCCGCACGCGCCGGCCGCTGGAGCGCGCAACATCGCAAGACGGCAGTGCTGGGCTGGATCGCGTTCGTCGTGATCGCGTTCATGGCCGGCAACATGGCCGGGACCAGACCGGTCAGCGACCGCGACAGCGGCACCGGCGAGTCCGGCCGCGCCGAGCAGGTCCTCTACGACGCCTTTCCAGAGCAGTCGAACGAGACGGTCTTCGTCCAGTCGCCGAGACTGACGGCCGACCAGCCGCAGTTCAGGGCCGCCGTCGACGACGTCGTCAGGCGGATGAGCCGGCTGCCGCAGGTCGCGACCGTGAGATCGCCCTACGCGGAGGGCAACGGCGGCCAGATCACCGCCGACAGACATGCCGCGATCGTCCAGGTCCAGCTCAGAAGCGACGAGGACGACGACGCGGACATCGACGCCCTGCTGGCGCAGACGAGCGCGGCGCAGGCCGACCACCCCGAGCTGCGCGTCGAGCAGTTCGGCGGCGGCAGCGCCGGCAAGGCGCTCGACAAGATGTTCGAGGACGACTTCAAAAAGGCCGAGTTCCTCTCGATCCCGGTCACGCTGATCATCCTCGTCTTCGCCTTCGGCGCCTTCATCGCCGCCGGCATCCCGCTGCTGCTCGCGCTCTCGGCCGTGATGGCGACGCTCGGGCTCGTCGCGCTCGGCTCGCACGTGATCGCCGTCGAGGACAGCGTCAGCTCCGTCGTGCTCCTGATCGGCCTCGCCGTCGGGGTCGACTACTCGCTCTTCTACCTCCGCCGCGAACGCGAGGAGCGCGCCGCCGGGCGCAGCGAGGAGGCCGCGTTGCTGGCGGCCGCCGCGACCTCCGGCCGCGCGGTGCTGATCTCCGGCCTGACCGTGATGATCGCGATGGCCGGCATGTTCATCACCGGCGACGCGACCTTCATGGGCATGGGCATGGGCGCGATCCTCGTCGTCGGCGTCTCGCTCGTCGCCTCGCTGACGGTCCTCCCCGCCGTGCTCTCGAAGCTCGGCGACAAGGTCGACCGCGGCCGCATCCCGTTCCTGATGCGCAAGCGCGACGTCTCCCGCACGCCGCGGATGTGGTCGACCGTGATCGACGCCGTGCTGCGCAAGCCGCTCGTCTCGGGGCTGCTCGCGGGCGGGCTCCTGCTCGCGCTCTGCATCCCCGTGCTGGGGATGAAGACCGCCGTCCCCGGGATCGAGACGCTGCCGCGCTCGCTGCCGGTGATGCAGACCTTCGACCGCATCCAGTCGGCTTTCCCCGGCCAGCAGATCGAGGCCGAGCTGGCCGTCACCGGCGCCGGCAGACTCGACACCCCGCAGGCCCAGGCGGCGCTCGCCGACTTCCGCAGAGCGGCGCTGGAGAGCGGCGTGATCCACGAGCCGATCGCGATCGACCTGTCGAGATCGGGTGACGTCGCGAGAATCAGCCTGCCGATCGACGGCGACGGCACCAACGACGCCTCGCTGAGAGCGCTCGCGCTGCTGCGCGGAGAGCTGGCGCCCGCGCTGCGGGCCGACCTCGGCGCCGGCGCCGAGACGCCCGTGACCGGCACGACCGCCGGCACGCAGGACTTCAACGACCTGATGAGCGAGCGGATCCCGTGGGTCTTCGCGTTCGTCCTGACGCTCGCCTTCCTGCTGCTGCTCGTGACCTTCCGCTCGCTGGTGATCGCGACGAAGGCGATCCTGCTCAACCTGCTGTCGGTCGGCGCCGCCTACGGCGTGCTCGTGCTCGTCTTCCAGCACACCTGGGCGGAGTCGCTGCTGAGCTTCGACTCGACCGGCGCGATCACCTCGTGGCTGCCGCTGTTCCTGTTCGTGGTGCTGTTCGGGCTGTCGATGGACTACCACGTGTTCATCCTCAGCCGCGTGCGCGAGGCGTACGACCGCGGCATGTCGACCGACCGCGCCGTCGTGTACGGGATCAAGTCGACCGCCTCGACGGTCACCAGCGCGGCGATCATCATGGTCGCGGTCTTCTCGATCTTCGCCACGCTGTCCGCGATCGAGTTCAAGCAGCTCGGGATCGGCCTCGCGGCGGCGATCTTCATCGACGCGACGATCGTGCGCGCGGTGCTGCTGCCCGCGACGATGAAGCTGCTCGGCGAGTGGAACTGGTACCTGCCGCGCTGGCTGGAGTGGCTGCCGCGCGTCACGCACGAGCCGTCGATCGAGGCGATCGGCGGGGAGCGCGAGGACGCCGACGCCCGCCGCGACCGCGAGCTGGCCGGCGTCTGAACCTGGGAGGACGAGACGCGCCGGACGGGACGGGGTGCTGCGCCGGCCCCGTCCCGCCGCCGTCCGTCTTCCCGGTCTGATGAACTGCCCGGCCATGAGCACCGACCCGTTCGGCAATCCCGCGCCGGAACCGTCGCGCCCGCCCGGCGCGCGGATCCTTCAGCTCGTCGGCATCGCAGAGGTGCTGGTGGGGCTCGTGCTGCTGATCGCCGGCTTCGCGATCGGCGAGACGATCGTCGCGCTGATCGGCGGCGTGCTCGTCGTCAGCTCGGGGACGTTGTTCGTCTTCGCGCGCTCACTCGCCAGGCGCGCCTGAGGGCGGCCCGTCAGGCGCTCCGCCGGGTGGTGTCGTCTCCCGGCGGCGGAGGCGGCGGGGCGGTGCGCTGGTCGCGGACGGTCGCGTCGTCGCGGCCGTTCAGCTCGTCGTCGGCGAGTCCCTGCTCGTGCAGCTCGGCGCGGGCCTCGTGCAGCTTCGCCTCGGCGCGGTCGCGCTCCGCTTCGCGTTCGGCAAGCTCGGCCTGGGCGCCGCGGCGCTCCGCCTCGGCGCGGTGGGTGCGGGCGGCGTCGCGACGCTCGTCGATGAGCTTGTGCTGAGCCTTGCTCGCGCGCATGCGCGGGATCAGCACCAGCAGGATCGCCAACACGACGACGACAACGACCACGATCGCGATGATCGCTCCGGTCGACATCTCGCTCCTCCTCGGTAGCTCTTCTCCGAGCGTTACCCGCAGTCGCGCCGCCTCACGCGAGCGGCGACGCTTCGATGACAGCCGCGCGGGCGCCCGCGCCAGGTCCCGTCAGGCCTTCTTGACGACGCTCGACTTCAGCTGCATCGCGCCGAAGCCGTCGACCTTGCAGTCGATGTCGTGGTCACCGACGCCGTCGACGAGGCGGATGTTGCGGACCTTCGTGCCGGCCTTGATCGGCGCCGAGCTGCCCTTGACCTTCAGCGTCTTGACGACCGTCACGGTGTCGCCGTCGACGAGCACGTTGCCGACGGCGTCCCTGACGACCTTCTCAGCCGCCGCGGGCGCCTCGTCAGCGGTCGCCGGCGACCACTCGTGCGCGCACATCGAGCAGACGTGCAGCCCGCCCAGCTCGTAGGTGTGCTCGCTGGCGCATTCGGGGCAGATTGGTGTCGTGTCAGTCATCTCTAGACGACGAAAGCCCCGCAAATGCGGGGCTTTCGAAAGAGTGGGCGATACTGGGCTCGAACCAGTGACCTCCGCCTTGTCGAGGCGGCGCTCTCCCAGCTGAGCTAATCGCCCTGGGAGATCGGAAGAATACACAGGAGCCGCCTGGGCGTGCCGTCAGACCCATCTCCCGCCTCCGCATGCCTGCGATCCGGCGGTTCCTCCTGCGCTTCCTCCGGATCCCTGCGCGATCGCGGCGCTCGCCGCCACAGTCAGGCGACGCCGCCCGGCCGGGCGGTCCCAGATCACCGCACAGCACCTTTCGGAGGAAGAGCATGGCCGACGTCATCTACCAGGACACGCCCGTCAGAGTGATCGTCGACGGTGTCGCGCAGGCGCTCGACGACAGCCACCTCGCGGGGGTGATCGTCGAGCAGGTGGGCGTCGAGAACCTCGTCGGCCCGCCCGGGCCGGCGGGCGAGACCGGACCGGCCGGCAGAGACGGCGCCGCCGGCAGAGACGCGACGCTCGGCGACAACGCGGTCGGTCGCGTCGCGCACGGCGCGTCGTCCAGCGTGACCCGTCCCAGCGGGTACGCGCTCGTGATCTGGATCGGGTCGAGCGAGCCGGCGAACAAGGCGACCGGCGACCTCTGGGTCAGAACCGCCTGATGGCCGGCTCGCGCAGATTCAACGGCACGAACGACGCGATCCGCTTCACGCTGACCTCGCCGAATCCGACCAGCGCGATCACGCTGCTGGCGGTGATCAAGCCGATCAACGTCGGCGTCACCGACGAGGTCTCGCTGCTCAACGCCAGCGGATACACGCCCCAATGGGGCTGGCGCTTCGGCGAGGCCTTCCTCTACAACCCCGACACCGCAGCAGGCGCCCCGTTCGCTCCGGCCGCGAACAGATGGCAGGTGTTCGCCACGACCAAGCCGGCGGGCACAGAGACCCCGACCCATCACCTGAAGCTGCTCGACGCCGCCGGCACACCGGTGCACACGGCGTCGACCACGAGACTGCCCAACTTCACGCCGTCCTCCTATTGGGACCTCGGCACCGACAGCAGTGACTGGTCGACCGCGACCGACTGGTGGTACGGAGGGCTGATCGCGGGATTCGCCATCTTCAACCGCGTGCTGTCCAACAGCGAGATCGAGTCGTGCACGTCGTGGGCGGCGATCCGCGCGCTCGCCCCGGTCCGCGCCACGCGCCTCGACGGCGAGCCGCCGTTCGTCGGCCAGGACCTCGGCAGAACCCCGCGCACCACGCACGCGGTCGAGTCGCCGCCGAGCTTCTGGCCCTCGCTCTATTACGACGCGGTCATGGCCGACAACCCGAGCGCGTACTTCCGCCTCGGCGAGAGCTCCGGGACGGCCGCGCTCGACACCGTCGGCGGCGCGAGCGGCACCTACACCGGTGGCTTCGCGCTCGGGCAGCCGTCCGTCGCGCCAGCGGCCGGCGGAACCGCGGTCAGATTCGACGCCGCGACGAGAGGCTATGTGAGAGTCGCCGACCGCACCGCGCTCGACCTCGGCGACACCTTCACGCTCGAGGCGTGGGTGCGGATGGCCGACGTCGAGCTGGGCGGCATCGTCGACAAGGGCAAGGACGGCTACATCCTGCGCACGACCGAGAACGGCAGAGTGCTGCTGCGGCGCAACAACGTCGGCGACGTCGTCACGAGCACCGTGGCGCTGACGCCCGGCAAGGCCCACCACGTCGTCGCGACGAAGGCGACCCTCGTCTCGAAGCTCTACATCGACGGCGTCGACGTGACCGGCACGGTCACCAACCAGACGATGTCGGACACGGCGCTGGAGCTGAACATCGGCGCCGCGGACGCCGGCACCAACAACGCGTTGGACGGCACGATCGACGAGGTCGCGCTGTACAAGACGGCGCTCAGCGCCGCACGCGTGAGAGCCCACTACAACGCAGGCATCGGCGCCGTCCTCTTGCGCTGGTCGGGGTCGGGCTGGCAGGACCTGCCGGTCGACGTCTGGAACGGGACGAGCTGGAGGCGGCCGGAGGAGATCGCCCGCGTGTGAGCGCGGAGGTGGAGCGCGCGCTCCGGCGAAAGGCGACGACCGGAATCGAACCGGTGTACACGGCTTTGCAGGCCGCTGCGTAGCCACTCCGCCACGTCGCCAGGGACGAGAAGGGTAGATGATCGGGCCGGGGACGCGCAGCGCGAACCGCGGGCTCCGGCGACGGCGTGCGCGCGAGCGGCGGCGCGCCCGGGTCCCCTGCGCTGCGATCGGCGGCCGCTCAGTAGCCGACGACGGTGAAGCGGGTGCCGTCGCACCAGCGCCGCAGCTTCAGCCCGACGCTGGCGCCGGCACCGCGGTTCTCGCCGCTGGGGACGTAGGCGACGTGCGCTCTCCAGTCCGCGCGCGCCATCGCCATCGGCCACTCGTCGCGGTCGTAGCCGGGGCGGGTCGGGATCCCGCGCAGCGCCCGGTCACGGCGCGCGGCGGCACCGTCGCGGCGTATCCGCAGCACGCGCGGCCAGCCGGCGCGGACCGCGGCGTCGATGTGGGCGAGCACGCGCGGGTATCTCGTCGCGCTGATGCCGACCTCGACGACGCGGGCGGTGCGCTGGCAGGCGCTGGCGGACTGACCGCCGCGCGCCTGGCGCTCCTCCGGCGCGCTCGACCGGCCCGCGCGCTCGTCCGGGTCGATCGCCAGCAGCTCGGCGCCGCAGCCGGCGACCACGGCCGCAAGGGCGATGAACGAGAGCAGGAGAGCGATCTGGCGCACAGCCGCGGCAGGCTAGCGGCGCGACCGGCGGCCAACCGTCGTCAGCCGGCGGGCGCTCGTGCAGCGGTCGGCGTCAGCTCAACTGAGCCGCGCCGGCCACGGCGGCTCGGCGCCGTCGTCGGTCGCGCTCGCCGGATCGGCCGCCAGCAGCAGCCGGCGGGTGCGCACGAGGTGGTCGCGCATCGCGTCGCCGACGGCGGCGGAGTCGCCGGCGCGCAGCGCGTCGAGGATCCGCACGTGCTCGTCGTAGATCGCGCGCAGGTCGCGGCCGCGGCCGACGGTCGAGGCGCCGCGGAAGCGGACGAAGTCGCGCAGCGAGCCGACGACGCCGACGAGGCGGCGGTTGCCGGCGGCCGCCAGCAGCGCCTCGTGGAAGCGTCTGTCGTGGATCATGAACGCGCGTTCGTCGCCGCCGTCGATCTGCTCGCGCATCGCGTCGAGGATCGCGGTCAGCTCGTCCAGCTCCCGCTCCCCCACCAGCTCGGCGGCGCGACGCGCGGCCGGCACCTCCAGCAGCAGGCGCAGCGCGAAGACCTCGTCGAGGTCGTGCGCGGAGGATTCGAGCACGCGCGCGCCGCGGTTGCGCTCGAAGCGGACCATCCCCTGACGCTCCAGCAGCAGCAGCGCCTCGCGCACGGGCGTGCGCGAGACCTCCAGCCGCTCGGCCAGTCTCGCGACCGAGTACAGCTCGCCCGCGCGCAGGCGGCCGTCGACGATCGCCGCGCGCAGCGCAGCGACCGCCCGGTCGGTCAGCGTCTGGCGCGCCCCTTCGAGCGCGCCGAGCGCCAGCGGGCGTTCCTCCTCCCCGCTGTCCGGCTCCTGGCTCAGTCGTAGACTCCCGCGGGGCTCTGCTTGAAGGTCGGCCAGGCGTCGGGGTCGTGGCCGGTGACGACGGTCGCGTCGCTGCGGCGGGCTATGTGGTGGAGCTTGCGCACCGAGCGGACGGCGTCGACCGCGGAGGCGAGGAAGCCGGGCAGCGCTCTCTCGTTCCAGTGGTCAGTCGTGTACGCGGCGTCGACCGTCAGCAGCATCGCGCCGCTGTTGGGCAGCGTGATCTCGAACGACTGGTGGCCGGGCGCGTGGCCGGGCGTGCGCCAGCAGCGGATCGTGCCGTCGCCGAAGAGGTCGTAGCCGTCGTCGGTCTCCTCCAGCAGCGTCCAGGGGACGTTCGGCTTCACGTAGTCCGCCTTGATGTAGCCGCCGTCGGCGAACCAGTCGGGCGCGTGCCCGTACTCGTACTCGGTGCGCGTCGCGACGACCTCGGCGTTCGGGAAGGCTTCGAGCGCCGCGAGCGCGCCGGTGTGGTCGAGGTGCAGATGCGACTGGAGTATGTAGCGCACGTCGGCGGGATCGAAGCCGGCCGACTGGAGCGTCGGGACGCAGGCCTGCGCGGCCGTCATCGTCGGCCAGTAGACGTCGCTGATCCCGCCCCAGTGCTTGACCGCGTCCTCGGCGCACTCGGCCGCGTTGCCGCCGTCGATCACGACAAGCCCCCGCGGATGCTCGACCAGGAACCACGGGACCGGGATCTCATACTCCTCGCCGAGTCCCTGGTTCATCTTGATGTTCTCGACGTGGCACTTCAGCGTGCCGCACTCGAACATGTGCAGGCGCGGGCCGTCGGTCGTTGCGGGCATCGTGTCTCTCCCCTCGTTCACCAGTTGCGCATCGATGCGGTGATGATGTGGTGCAGGTCCTGCGGGCTCGGCTCGCGCGGAGCGATCACGAGCAGGCGCTGCTGCTTCAGGGCGCCCTCGACGAGCGCCGGCACGTCCTCCTCGGTGTAGCCGAGCTCGGCGATGCCGCTGGGCGCGCCGACGTCCTTCATCAATTGAATGAGGACGTCCGGCAGCGTGTCGGGGCCGGGGTCGTCGATCGGACTGCCGTGCAGCAGCTCGGCGACGTGATGGTGACGTTCGGGCGCCGCCTCGTAGGTGAAGCGGAAGGCCGCAGGCGCGGTGACGATCACCGAGTGGCCGTGCGGGACGAACGGGTGGTCGTCGGGGTAGCCGGGCGGCTGGTAGACGTGCTTGAGGCCGGCGATCGGGTACGCGCAGGCGTGCGGGATGTGGACGCCGGCCGAGCCGAAGCCGACGCCGGCCATCGTCGCGCCGAGCATCATCCAGCCGCGCGCCTCGACGTCGTCCTGATCGGCGACCGCGCGGCGCAGGTATCTGCCGCCGTACTCGAGCGCCTTCGCCGACCACACGTCGGCGACCGGGTTGGAGCCCTGGTAGGGCGGCCGGTCGTCGGGGCCGGCGGGGCGCGGGCGCGAGTCGAACGGCCGCGAGATGTACGACTCGGCCGCGTGGCAGACGACGTCCAGCCCGCAGGAGGCGACGACGTCCGCGCCGAGCGTCCGCGTCAGCTCGGGGTCGACGATCGCCTGAGCCGGGCGCAGGTAACGGTGCGAGATGCCGGTCTTGACCTTCAGCTGCGGGATGTCGAGGACCGCCACCGTCGTCGCCTCCGAGCCGGTGCCCGAGGTCGTCGGGATCGCCAGGTGGGGCTTGAGCGGCGCGGGCGGCTTCTTGCCGCCGCCGACCGGCGCGTTGACGTAGTCCATCACCGGCGCCGGGTGGCTGAGGACGAGGTTGGCGACCTTCGCCGTGTCCATCGCCGAGCCGCCGCCGACGGAGACGAAGCCGTCGACGCCTTCGGCGATCGCGAAGTCGGCCGCCTCCTGGAGCGAGTCGAGCGTCGGCTCGACGCGGCTGCGGTCGAAGAGGACGACCTCGATCCCCTCGGCCTCGATCAGGCCCTTGATCCGCTCGGGGTGCCCGAGCGCCGCAACGCCCGGGTCGGTCACGAGCAGCACGCGGCGCACGCCCAGCCGTTTCAGCTCCCACCCGGCGTCTGCCGAGGAGCCCGGGCCGAACTTCACCGGCGTCGCCTCCAACGTGAAGATCGCTTCTCGATCTTCAGCCATCTTCTCTTCCTCCTTGATGGGACCAGCTCCCCCGGGGACGGTCGCCG
>DATIOB010000663.1:0-3978 GCA_035473605.1 Conexibacter sp. | reverse complement strand
GCGCAGCGCGGCCAGCTCGCGCACGACGACCGCGAGCGTGCAGAGGCCGTGCAGGATCGGCCGCGGCTGGCCGATCGCCTGCGCCGCCGCCGGGTCGATGTGGATCAGGTGGCGGTCGCCGGTGAGGCGGTAGAGCGCGGCCTGGTCGGGCGTCGTCTCGGCGCGGCCGGTCAGGTCGGGCGCGCGCTCGGGGTCGCGCGCGGCAGAGGGGCCGCGCTCGCCGCCGAAGCCGCCGCTGCCGGGGGCGAAGATCGAATAGGTGGCGCGGAACTGACGGCAGCCGACCTCGACTTCGAAGACGGCCGCGGCGCCCTTGTCCCAGACGTTGGAGACGCGCGCCGACAGCTCCAGGCTGCCGCGCGGCGGCAGCGGCTCGAAGACGTCGAGCCGCTGGGCGCCGTGGAGTGCCTGCGCGACGTCGTAGAAGCCGCGCGGGCCGAGCTCGTCGGGCGCCCACAGGCCGAGCGCGAGGCCGTAGGTCGGCAGCACGCGCAGGTCGCGCTCGAAGACCAGCTCCAGCTCGGTCGCGCGCGCTCCGACCGCCAGGGCGTAGAGGATCGCGTCACCGTCGTCGTACTCCACGACGCGGCGGCCCAGATCGAGGCCGATCGCCTCTCCAGCGTTCACGTGCGACATCTCCCTCTCTCTCCTGACGGCGCTCACGGCGCACGCGCGACCGGACGGCGGTCGCGGCGGCAGACAATCTACCAAGCGCTCGCTTGGTGCGCTAGTGTACCGCCATGACCGACCCTGCCGTGCAGACCCTCGCGAGCGGACTCGCCTTCCCCGAGGGCGCGCGCTGGCACGACGGCGCGCTGTGGTTCTCCGACACCCACGCCCGCGAGGTCCTGCGCCTCGACCCCGACGGCGGCGCCCCGCCCGAGCGCGTCGCGACCGTCCCCGGCCGCCCCTCCGGCCTCGGCTTCCTGCCCGACGGCCGGCTGCTGATCGCCTCCACGCACGACCGTCGCCTGCTGCGGCGCGAGCACGACGGCACGCTCGTCGAGCACGCCGACCTGTCGGCGATCGCCACGTGGCACGTCAACGACCTCGTCGTCGACCGCCACGGCCGCGCCTACGTCGGCAACTACGGCGACGCCAGCGCGCCGCCCGACCCGCCGCTGCCGGCGGCGCTCGCGCTCGTGCAGCCGGACGGCGACGCGGTCGCGGCCGCCGACGGCCTGCTGTTCGCCAACGGCCTCGTCGTCAGCGGCGACGGCGCGACGCTGATCGTCGCCGAGACGCGCGCCGCGCCCGGCCGCCTGACCGCCTTCGCGATCGACCCTGCCGACGGCTCGCTGTCGCGGCGCCGCACGCTGGTCGAGTTCGACGCGACGGTCTTCCCCGACGGGCTCGCGATCGACGCCGAGGACGGCATCTGGGTCGCCTCGCCGTTCAGCGCCGAGGTGATCCGCGTCGACGCCGGCGGGGCGATCAGCGACCGCCTCGCCGTCGCCGACCCCTACGCCGTCGCGCTCGGCGGGACGGACGGCCGCGACCTGTTCGTCTGCACCTCCGGCACGTGGCTGCCGGAGCAGGCCGAGCGCGAGCGCAGCGGCGCGATCCGCCGGCTGCGCGTGCGCGTCCCGGCCGCGTCGGCCGCCTGAGGGAGCGGCGCCCCCTCAGGAAGCTGAGGGGGCGGGCTCCGGCTCGGCCGGCTTGGCGGTCTCGGCGTCGGCCTTCGGCCGGCGCTGGATCACCGTCACGCCGACGGCGGCGATCAGCACGGCGCCCTGGAAGATCTGCGGCGCCCAGGTCGGCGCGCCGGCCAGCAGCAGGCCGACCGAGCCGGTGCCGAGCATCAGCACCGCGACGATCGTCCCCCACGGGTTGAAGCGGCCGTGGCGGAACTGCGTCGCGCCGAGGAAGGCGGCCGAGAAGGCGGGGATCATGTACGAGGGCCCGTTGGCCGGATCCGCCGCCTGGATCCGCGCCGTCAGCACGACGCCGGCGAAGGCGGCGACGCAGCCGGAGAAGACGAGCGCGAGCGTGCGCACGCGGTCGACGCTGACGCCGACCAGCCGCGTCACCTCGGGGTTGTAGCCGGTCGCGTAGCAGTAGCGGCCCGAGGCGGTCTGCTCGAGGAAGAAGCCGATCGCGATCATCAGCACGATCATGTAGAGGACCGGCAGCTGGATCCCGGCGACGTCTCTGGAGGCGATGTCGCTGAATCCACCGGCGACGCGCTCGGTGAGGATCTGGTCGCCCGAGATCCCGAGCGTGATCGCAGCGAGGATCGAGCCGGTCGCGAGCGTGCCGATGAACGAGTCGATCTTCATCCGCACGACGATCAGCGCGTTGAAGAGGCCGACGAGCGCGCCGGCGCCGACGCCGAGCAGGACGACGATCAGCGGGCTGAGATCGGTGTTGCCGAGCAGCCACGCCGACAGGATCCCGGCCAGCCCCATCGTCGAGCCGATCGAGAGGTCGAAGACTCCGGTCGTCAGCGGCACGACGATCGAGAGCGCCGCCAGCGCCGTGATCGAGTACTGGTTGAGGACCGTCTTGAGCGTCTCCTCGCGCAGGAACAGGTCGGGGATCCAGATCGCGAAGACGGCGATCAGCAGCAGCCAGACGTAGACCGCGCCGATCGTTCTGAAGGAGAGGCCGCGCGCGAACCGGCGGGCGGCCGGTGCTCTGCGGCCGCGAGCTGCGCTCGGCACCTCGGCGTTGACGACGTTCTGGCTCATGCGTTCTTTCCCGTTTGAGTGACGATCGCTTGCAGCAGGCGGTTCTCCGTGATCTCGGCGCCGCTCAGCTCGGCCGCGACGCGGCCGCCGACGAGCGCCAGCACGCGGTCGCAGACGCCGACGAAGTCCTCCAGGTCCGAGGAGCAGACGACGAAGCCGGCGCCGCCGGCGGCCTGCTCGCGCACGAGGCCGTAGATGCCGTGGCGGGCGCCGATGTCGACGCCGCTGGTGGGGTCGTCCATCACGAAGACGCGCGGGCTCGTGTTGAGCCACTTCGCGAGGATGACCTTCTGCTTGTTGCCGCCCGACAGGTACGAGTAGAGGCGGTCGGGATCGCCGGGGCGGATGTCGAGGTCGGCGATCCAGCGCTCGACGGCGCCGCGCTCCTGCGCGCCGCGCACCCGCCCGCCGCGCACGTACGACGGCAGCTGCGCGAGCGAGACGTTCTCGCGGATCGAGAACTGCCCGATCGCGGCGTCGGGGTGGCGGTTGGCGAGCACGAGCGCGAGGCCGAGCTGCTTCGCCCGCTTCGGCGTCATCCCCGACCACGTCCTCCCGTCGCCGTCGACCAGCTCGATGCGGCCGGGGCTGGCGCCGGTCAGCACCGCCGCCAGCTCCTCGCGGCCGGAGCCGGAGAGGCCCGCGATCCCGAGCACCTCGCCGCGGCGCAGCTCGAAGCCGACGCCGTCGAGCACCGCGCCGCGCATCCCGCGCACGGTCAGCGCCCGCTCGTCGGTCGCGCACGACGGCGGCCGCTGCGCCGCGTCGGCCTCGACCTCCTCGCCGACGATCAGCTCGGCGAGCCGCGCGCGGTCCATCCCGGCGATCGGGAACGTCCCCTTGCAGCGGCCGTCGCGCAGCACCGTGACGCGGTCGGCGAGGCCGAGGATCTCCTCCAGCCGGTGCGAGACGTAGAGGATCGAGACGCCCTGCTCCAGCACCTCGCGCAGCACGCGGAAGAGCGCGTCGACCTCCGCCGGCGGCAGCGCCGCGGTCGGCTCGTCGAGCACCAGCAGGCGGATCTCGCCGTGCAGCTCGTCGAGCGCGCGGGCGATCGCGATCGCGCTGCGCTCGACCGCTCTCAGCTCCGCGACCGGCAGCTCGACGTCGACGTCGACGCCGATCCGCGCCAGCAGCGCCTCGGCGCGGCGGCACTGACCGCCCCAGTCGACCTTCGGCCCGCGCTTGGCGAAGCCGGAGGCGAGGCCGACGTTCTCGGCCGCGCTCAGCTCCGCGACGAGGCCGAGGTCCTGGTGCACGAAGCGCAGCCCGAGCCGGCGCACGTCGG
>DATIOB010000662.1:0-2711 GCA_035473605.1 Conexibacter sp. | reverse complement strand
TCGACGCGAACGTGGTGATGACGGGCGAGGGCGGGCTCGTGGAGGTGCAGGCGACGGCCGAGCGCATGCCGCTCTCGCGCGCGCATTTGGATGAGCTGCTCGCGCTCGCCGCGGAGGGGATCGGCCAGCTGCGCGCCGCGCAGCGAGCGGCCGATCAGCCGCTGGATCTCGACGCTGCGTCCGTCGACCTTCCCCTGCGTCGCGTCGCGCGGCTTGCGCCGCCCGGTCGAGGCGGGCAGCATCCCGTACTCGGCGGTCAGCCAGCCCGTTCCGCGGCCGGCCATCCAGCGCGGCACGCTCTCCTCGACCGAGGCGGTGCAGATGACGCGCGTCTCGCCGGCCGCGATCAGCGCGGAGCCGGTCGCACTGCGGACGAAGTCCGGTTCGATCGTGACGGGCCGCAGCTGCGCCGGCGTGCGTCCGTAGCTGCGCTCAGGAGCCATCGGGCCATGGTGTCAGAGGCGGCGGCGCACGCGGCCGCGGCGCGGAGCCGCTCACTTGAGCCCGCTGACCGCGCCTCTGATCTTGTCGACGATCGCCTTCGCTATCCCGCCGTCGCCGAATCTCGACCCCTTCGTCGCCGCCACCACGCCCGCCAGCAGCGCGGCGACGAGCAGGATCAGCGCGACGTACTCGACCGTCCCCTGCCCCTGCTCGCCGCGGCGCAGGAGCAGCATCCGCTCGCTCCGCAGCGCCACCGCCATCCGCACGTGCAACAGCCCCATCAGCCGGTAGATCACCGTGTCCTCCGTTCGCTCGACGTTGCCCGTCGAGTCTGCGGATCGAGCTGTGGAGGATCGAGACGCGTCTGCGACAAAAGGCGCGCACCTCTACGCTGCCGTAGCCAATGCGTGCGCTTGTCGTGACGAACATGTATCCGTCGCCGGGTCGGCCTGCGCTGGGACGGTTCGTGCAGGACCAGGTCGAGGCGCTGCGACGGATCGACGGGATCGACGTCGAGCTGTTCGCCTTCCCCCCCGGCCTGCGCTCCTATCCGCGCGCCGCGCGGGAGCTGCGGCGGCGCTTCCGCGGCGAGCGCTTCGACGTGATCCACGCCCACTTCGGCCTGACCGCGTGGCCGGCGCTGGCGCTGCGCGGCGCCCCGCACGTCGTCACCTTCCACGGCACCGACCTCGCGCATCCCCGCTCCGGCCGGCTCACCCGCGCCGTCGTGCCGCTGGTGGCGCTCCCCGCGACCGTCTCCGCCTCGCTCGCCGAGCTGATCCCCGGCGCCGGCGTGCAACGGCGGGTGGCGGTGCTGCCGTGCGGGGTCGACACCGGCCGCTTCCGCCCGCTGCCGCGCGCCGAGGCGCGCACGCGCCTGGGGCTCGACCCCGGTGGCCGCTACCTGCTCTTCCCCGCCGACCCGGCGCGGCCGGAGAAGCGCGTCGATCGCGCCCGCGAGATCGCCGGCGAGGCGACGCTGCTGACGCTCGTCGACGTCCCGCCCGAGGAGGTGCCGCTGTGGGTCAACGCCGCCGACGCGGTCGTGATCCCCTCCGAGCGGGAGGGGCTCGGGCTGGCCGTGCTGGAGGCGCTCGCCTGCGACGTGCCCGTGCTCGCGACCGACGTCGGGATCGCGCCCCAGGCGCTCGACGGGATCCCCGGCGCGCACTGCGGCCCGTTCGACGCCGCGGCCTGGCGCGCCGCGCTGGCGCCGCACCTCGCCGCCGCCGATCCGCGCATCGCCGGCCGGGCGCGCGCGGAACTGTTCTCGGCCGACCGCATGGCGCGCCGCGTCGCGGTCGCCTGGCGGGCGCTCGCGGCGGAGGCGGCGGGAGCGACCGGGGACCGTGGGTATACTCGCCGCCGCGGCGCTGCTGACGGACTGAACGCGGCGCCCACCGACCGATGAGTGGACTGTTCCAACGCATCGCGCGCCGCCGTGGCGGCGACCCCGACGACGTGA
Organism: Conexibacter sp.; assembly: GCA_035473605.1. Taxonomy (GTDB): domain Bacteria; phylum Actinomycetota; class Thermoleophilia; order Solirubrobacterales; family Solirubrobacteraceae; genus Conexibacter. Next base: position 802 of record DATIOB010000662.1, on the reverse strand, counting down.
CCGCAGCCGCCGAGCCCGGCGGCGCGGAGAGCGCGACCCCGGCCGCCGCCGAGGGCACGTCGGCGACGCCCGCGCCGGCGAAGCGCTTCATCGGCGCGACCGCCGAAGAGGCCGGCCTGCCGCCGGTCGATGCGCCCGCGGCCGCGCCGACCTCCGGCGAGACGACCGCCTTCGCACCCGCCGAGCAGCCGACCGCGCTCTTCCCGCTCGCCGAGCAGCCAACCGAGGCGCATGCGGCGCTGCCGCCCGAGGCCGCCGCACCGCTGAGCGCCGCCGACGCCGGCTCCGAGCCGCAGAGCGTCGCCGTCATCCCCGGCCAGCAGCAGCTGCCCGGCACCGACGTCGCACCGGTCGGCGCGCAGCCCGCCGGCGCCGCGAACGAGACGCCCGGCGGCCCCTCGGGCGAGGGCGCGGCCACCGCTGCGACGGGCGAAGGCGCTCCCGAGCAGCCGCCCGTCGAGCGCAGACCGGGCTTCCGCGAGCGCGGCCGCATGCGCCGTCGCCTGCGCTACCTGCGCAGACTGCGCGAGCTGCAGGTGCGCGATCTCGGCGGCCTCGCTTTCGACCTGCGTCGCTTCGAGCGCAAGCGCGACGACCTCGTCGCGCAGAAGGTCGACCAGATCCGCGCCTGCGACGACGAGCTGCACGCGCTGGAGACCGCGCTTGGCGAGCGCCGCGACGTGCGCGACGTGCGCCTGCCCGGCATCGGCGGCACCTGCCCGCGCTGCTTCTCGATCTACGGCAGCAGCGACCGCTTCTGCGCCCACTGCGGCGCCGCGCTCGGCGGACTGGCGCAGGGACC